>NZ_NCJX01000046.1:0-18937 GCF_002282635.1 Acidiphilium sp. 34-64-41
ACTTGACAAGCAAATGGGTCGGCAATGTGCGGTTGGCCGGGAGATGTTTCAGAGCGTTGCCAGGGCTGCGGTGGACCAACTGCGGCGAAGCAAGGGCACCCCGTGACTCGCGTTGAGCCGCGGCGTCCGCGAGTTTGTGACCGCTTTCGGCCAACTCCAGCAGAAGACAGGCCGGCAGCTTTGCGCTCATCCCCGTCGTTTAGGCGGACAACTCAGTTTCTCCGAAGCGGCTATTCGCGGTCTCGGCGCCGATCGGCGGGGTTGGGTGGATTTCTGCCGGTCGGTTCCTGGGGCGATGGATTGAGTAACGGACATTCTGCTGACCGCCTGGTTGGGCGTAAATGACCTGACAGCTTGTAGGCATGCCTCTCGACAAAACAGCGTTTCCCAAGCTGCTTGTGACGCAACTAAAGCGGGCAGTTGAATAAATCACGGGCGAAAAAATAAGATTGACTGCTTGCTTTCATTGCCTGGTTTATCTGGGCCAAGTTTTGCTCTGTGATCTGCCCATCCTGTTCTAAATTGACCAGAGCCAGACGCGGAGTGATCGGCAAGATCGTGTGAAATGGTATATCTGGGACGATGAATTCCCCAGACTGGGCCTCAATAACGCCCCATCTCTTAATGCTTTTTTCTAGATCTCTGGCGTATCCATAAACCCAAAGCATGATCTGCAGGCCATTAAGCTGGCGGGCAGGCATCGCTCCCCCTTCTCGGACAAATAGATAACCGTTGGTCTCTAGATTTTCCTCTTGACCCTTTGTGAGCTTGCTCCCGACACCTCCGTGCAGATGGATTTCTTGCTGTGTGAGTTCTCGATAGCGGGGGCGCATGAACCATAGGGCATACATTTGATCAATGATCTCCCTTTGATCTTGAGGAATTGTCTTGATAAGCCCGCGACTACGGGCGCGATAAGACTCTGAAATCTGTCCTCGATTGTCTTCATTTCCCTTTCAGTGCGCTGATCCCACGCGCGATCTGCACAAAAAATCACATTGGTCGGCTTGGCATTGAAAACCTGTTTGCGGATGAGATCATGCACGGAAATAAGCCCATTTTGATTTCCGAACCGGCTAATGCTTTTTGTTGGAAAGACATGCTGACGGAGCGTCAAGCGGTTTGGGTTGCCCGGCCGGGTCTTTTCGGTCTTTGCCTGTGCAGGCTTTACCGGAAGCATTTCGATGGGCTCCGACGCTTTCACCAGCATGGCTCCCATTACCGCTGCAGCCGTGTTCGGATCGCTACCCTTGCTTTCCGGCGACTGGTCTGGGGCATAGACTCTGATGATTGGCATAGCAGTCCTCTTTCGTCGGCCAAGCTTGGGCCGCTGGCCCGGCCAGGCTATTCGCACTTCCGATTTATGCCACGATATATCCTCAACGCCGATGCAAACCGATGCCTACGAATGACCGGCCTTGGGCTTCGCCTTGCCGCCTCACAATGGCGGGGTTGAGGTCGAAACCTGAAATTCAAACTGAGATGACCTCGCTTGATCAGGTCTGTTGCATCGCCTGTGTTTCTCGCCTATGCAGTACCTCCTGACTATCTGACTAGATTCAGAAGGTATTGACTGCGATGATCAAAACCCCTCGCCGGAAAAAACTAGGTGGCGCTGACCGCTCTGCGCATCCAGGCCGGGGGTGGAAACTAGAAGATGCCAAGGCACGCTTCAGCGAAGTCGTGCGTCTCGCGCGCAACGAAGGCCCGCAACGTGTGAGCGTTAGGGGCAAGGATGCGGTCGTCGTGATGAGCGTCGAGGAACTGGAACGTCTGATGCCGGCAAATCCACGGGTGCCGCTCGTCACGTTCCTGGAGGGGCTGCATCTCGACGGATTGTGGTTGGTTCGAGACCAGGACCAGGGCCGAGACGTCGAACTGTGATCGGCTGGTTGCTGCATACCAATGTCATCGCTGCCCTCATAAATCCAAATGGCGCGCCGAGTGTAAAATCCTGGGCCTCAACGCAGCCGGAAAATCTACTGTTTATAAGCATCCTGACGCTGGGAGAGTACGATAAGGGTATCCATAATCTCCCGGTCGACCACGCGGAACGGTCTCGATATATCGCGGCGCGTGACGCCCTGGAAGCACGGTTCAAGGGTCGTATCATCTCGGTAGACGACAATATCGTGCGCCAGTGGGGTAAAATATCAGGATATGTGAAGCGTAGCACGGGGCACGCCCCAAGTGTGATCGATACACTGCTGGCAGCCACAGCGATCGAGAATGAACTGTTTCTGGTGACGCGCAATACGAAGGACGTGCAGTTTAGCGGAGCGGCGATCTTCAATCCGTGGGAAGACGATCCATCTGCGTTTATTCTGGCCTGACCGCTTCATTTCGGGCAACGGCACATTCGGAGGAACGGTGATTTCCGCCAGACCGCAGAGTACGCTTTCGGGCGTCAAACTGCCGTCGCAGACCCTCCCGCAACGTCCGGTTTCAGATTAAACATATTAGGCCACAGGCGACCGGCTTTGGTCGAAACCCGCCAGCTCACCTACCGGCCAGCAATGTCCGCTTACCTAAATTCCTGGTCCAGAGCCGTCAGGCAGCTATCGGCCAGATCAAGCCATCAGGCTAAGGTCGCTTTTCTCCTGATTTCCTTAACGGGCTGCCGAATTTGCCTACCATGCCGTTACAGTCGACCGCTGTCGCACCTATCCTATCAGGACTCGCACCGGTCGGTTCAAGTGTCTCAGGCGTAGCCAGTTTCCTCCGTCGGTCGGATCGTTGGGCGGAAACACCGTGCCCACTCACCTGAAATCCCGCGTCTTCACCTTGATCCCATCGATATGCCGATCCGGAACAAAAATATCTCGGGGCGCTCGTCCGAGCGTCTCGCGCGGATCGGAACCTCCACCGGATTTCGCACCATCGCCGTGTCCACGCGATATCGGAAATACCGCTTCGCGACCGCCGATGCTCGCGAGAGCGGCCGACATATCGGCCAGGCGATGGGCAATGAGATGGACGACCTCACCCTCCCGCTGGACCTGACCGTAAACCGCGATCATGCCGGAGGACAGAATGATGCGCCGCTGTTTTTCGTAGAGATTTGGCCAGATGACGAGATTCGCGATGCCGGTTTCATCTTCGATGGTGATGAACATGACGCCCTTGGCCGAACCGGGCCGCTGGCGGACCAGTACGATCCCGGCGGTTTCCAAGAATTTGCCGTCGCGCGCGGACATGAGTTGGTCACAGGGGATGATTTTCTGGTGCCGTAATTCGTCGCGCAGGTAGGCTACCGGGTGAGAGCGCAGGGATAGGCCCAGATGGGTGTAATCCTCGACCACCTCGCCACCCCCGGTCAGTGGTTTCAAGGCAACGACCGGTTCCTGGAGTTCCGAAACCGGCTGATCGGAGCGATTGGCGACGGCTGCGAACAAAGGCAACGCCTCGTCGCGCAATGCCTTGATCGCCCAAAGCGCATCGCGCCGCGCGAGTTTCAACGATGGCAGAAACGCATCCGCCTCGGCCATCTGCACCAGCGCAGCCGTCGGGATGCCGGCGCGGCGCCAGAGATCATCGACAGAGGTGAAGGGGTGGTTGGCGCGGGCGGCGATCAGTGTTGCAACGTGACAATTGGCGATCCCCTTCACCATGCGCAGGCCCAGACGGACGGCAAACCGGCTTTCGTCATGGGCGGGCTCCAGCGTGCAGTCCCAGCGGGAGGCATTGACGCAGACCGGTCTGATCTCGACACCATGGTCTCGCGCATCGCGCACAATCTGCGCTGGCGCGTAGAAGCCCATCGGCTGGGCGTTCAGCAGGGCAGCGCAGAACACGTCCGGGTGGTGGCATTTCAGCCAGGAGGATGCATAGGCGATCAATGCGAAGGAGGCTGCGTGGGATTCCGGGAAACCGTAGCTGCCGAAGCCTTCGAGTTGCGAGAAGGTGCGCTCGGCAAATGCCTGTTCGTAGCCGTTGGCGACCATGCCGCTCACCAGCTTGTCGCGGAAATGCGAAACACCGCCAGTGAATTTGAACGTCGCCATCGAGCGGCGGAGCTGATCCGCCTCGGTCGCGGTGAAGCCGGCGCACTCGATCGCCACGCGCATCGCCTGTTCCTGAAACAGCGGCACGCCGAGGGTTTTGCCGAGCACTCTTTCAAGCTCCGGCTTGGGATAGACCACCGCCTCCTTACCCTCGCGCCGGCGCAGATACGGATGCACCATGTCGCCCTGGATCGGCCCGGGTCGGACGATCGCGACTTCGATGACCAGGTCGTAGAAGGTGCGCGGCTTCATCCGCGGCAGCATCACCATCTGCGCGCGGCTTTCGATCTGGAACGTTCCCAGCGTATCGGCGCGGCGGATCATCGCATAGGTACGCGGATCTTCGGCGGGAATGGTGGCGAGGTCGAGTTCGATTCCCTTGTGCTGTGCGAGCAGGTCGAACCCGCGCTTCATGCAAGAAAGCATGCCCAAGGCAAGGCAATCGACCTTCATGAATTTCAGCGCGTCGATATCGTCCTTGTCCCACTCGATGATCTGTCGGTTGTCCATCGCAGCGGGTTCGATCGGGACCAACTCATCGAGCCGGTCGCGGGTCAGCACGAAGCCGCCGGGATGCTGCGAAAGGTGGCGCGGCGTGCCGATCAATTCCCGCGCCAGATCGATCGCCAGTTTCAGGCGACGGTCTTCGAGGTTGAGGTTCAGTTCCGCGGTGTGTTTGGGTTCGATGCCGTCTTCCGACCAACCCCAGACTTGGGCGTTCAGTGCGGTGATGAGGTCTTCCGGCAGGCCGAGCGCCTTACCGACGTCGCGCAGCGCCCCTTTGGTCCGGTAACGGATCACGGTGGAGCAGAGGGCTGCGTGATCGCGGCCATAGGTGTCGAACACCCATTGCATGACGGTCTCTCGGCGTTCGTGCTCGAAATCGACATCGATATCGGGCGGTTCGCGCCGTTCCTCGGAGATGAACCGTTCGAACAGCAGGTCGTTGCGCTCCGGATCGATCGAGGTGATGCCGAGCACGAAGCAGACCGCGCTATTGGCCGCCGAGCCGCGCCCCTGGCAGAGAATGCCCTGGCTGCGGGCGAAGCGGACGATTGAATTCACCGTCAGGAAATACGGCGCGTAGTCGAGCGTCTCGATCAGGCGGAGTTCATGCTTGAGGATGGTGACGACCTCGGCAGGCACCCCGGCCGGGTAGCGTTGCGCGGCACCCTCCCAGGTGAGTTGCGTCAAGGCTTCCTGCGCGGTGCGGCCTTGGATCACATTTTCATCGGGATATTGGTAACGGAGTTCGTCGAGCGAGAACCGGCACCGATCCGCAATCTCCTGGGTGCGGGCCAGTGCCTCAGGATAGCGGCTGAACAGCCGGGACATCTCCGCCGGCGGTTTCAGGTAGCGATCGGCATGGCGTTCCCGCCGAAACCCGGCCTCATCGATCGTGCAGCCGTGACGGATGCAGGTAACGACATCCTGCAGGATGCGCCGGTTCCTGGCGTGGAACAGCACGTCGTTGGTCACAACGGTCGGCACCTTTGCGCGCGCGGCCAGGTTCGACAGTTCGAACAACCGCAGCGCATCGTTGGGCCGGCGTCGCAGGGTCAGTGCCAGATAGGCGCGATCACCGAACGACTGAGCCAGGCGGCGGAGATTGCGCACACAGGCGTCGTCGGCCTCCTCAGGGATAAGTACGGCGATCAGACCCTCGGCATAGGCCACCAGATCGGACCAATCGAGCCGGCATTGCGCCTTGCCCCCCCGTTGCTTGCCCAGGGACAGCAGGCGGCAGAGCCGGGAGTAGGCCGGGCGGTCGGTAGGATAGACCAGCAGCGCCGTGCCATCGGTCAGGTCGAGCCGGCAACCGACGATCAGGCGGATGTCGCTGGCCTTGGCCGCGACGTGGGCGCGCACGATGCCGGCGAGGCTATTGCGATCGGTAATGGCCAAGGCTGCGAGGCCGAGATGGGCCGCCTGGGCGAATAACTCGTCGCAGGAACTGGCACCGCGCAGGAAACTGAAATGCGAGGTGCACTGCAGCTCGACATAGGCGGCATCGGGGCTCATCCGAATATCCCGTGCAGAAACCACCGATGCGAGCCGGTGGCGGTATCCTCGCCATCCCCCGCCCGGAACACCCAGAACCGCTCGCCGGCGTCATCCTCGATCCGAAAGTAATCCCGCACCGCGATCAACTCGGCGTCGCGTTTCCACCATTCACCAAATACCCGCTCGGGTCCGTCGGCGCGTTTGACGCGGCGGCGAATGCCGCGCCAGGTGAAATTGACCGGCGGATGGTCGGGCAGCAACGCAACGGTCTCGATCGGTTCGGGGCTTGGCAGCAGTCGCGTCGGCCGGGGCCAATGATCCGGCCAACTGGTTTTGGTCGGCGGCGCGGTCGCCGCGATCCGGCTCAGGGAGCGTTCCGGCACATCGCTCGCTACTGGTGCAAACCGATAGAGCCGGTCGCCGCCAACCCGGTTGGCGATGGTATCGATCAGATCCGAGATGTCGGTCTCCGGCTCATCCGCGAGTAGCGACGTCAACTGCTTCGGCCCGAACGGTTCGGATCGTGCGGCGCAGAGCGTCATGATCTCGATCCCGAAGCCAGGATCGATCGTCTCGATCTTGTCGCAGAGCAGTCGGGTCAAGCGTTTGACATTCCGCACCGGCAACGCGGTGCCGACGCGGATCGCCTGGGACTGCGCATCGACCCGATGAAACACCAGATCGAGTTGTCGCGCGCCGAGCCCTTTGGCTTCCAGCATGGTGCAGAGTTCAGCGACCAGGATGCCGGTATAGCGGGCGATGGTCTCCGCCGCGCCGATCGGTTCGGCGAAATTCCGGCGTACCTCAATCAAATCCGGCGGCCGCGCCGCTTCGATCGCCTCTGCCAATGTGCCGAACGCCTGATCCAACCGGCGGTGCAATTGCGGGCCGAACCGCAGGGCGAGCGGCGCGCGCGGTTGATCGGCAAGTTCGCCGATCCGTTCGAACCCCAGCCTGCGCAAACCGGCGATCATCTCTGCCGGCAAGCGCAGGGCGGCGATTGGCAATGTGAGCACGATGTCGCGTGACTGGCCTGCGGGTGCGACGAACATCGGCTTCGCGACAAACCTCGCCAGCGCATGCGCCGCCCCCCAGCTATCCGCCATCGCGGCGCGTGCGGTCACGCCGGCAGCGGCCAAGCGGGCGACCATGTCGTGTAACATCGCTGCCTCGCCGCCCAGGAGGTGGGCTGCGCCGGTCGCATCGATAACCAACCCGTCCGGCAGATCGGCCGCGACAATCGGCGCGTAGCGGTGCAGCGCCCATAGCGCCAGGCGTTCGAGCCCTGCCATATCCACCAACGGCTCCGCGTCCGTGACCGTTAAGCCCGGAATCAGAGCCTGTGCCTGGGTCACTGGCATGCCGATCCGCAGGCCGAGGTCTTGCGCCACATCGTTGGCTGCGAAAACGATCCGTCGATTGCCGTCCCGACCGGCAAGGATCAGTGGTGTCTCAGGCGACGGCGGTGCGGTATCCGTGAGCCCCGGCATCGGCTGCCCGGGCGGTGGAGCCGAGGCGCGCCGCTCCCGATTGTATCGATCGATCGGCCAGTTCGGCAGAAACAGCGAGACGACCCTGGGCATCGCATGCCTCCACTTCAAAATCGGCACTCTCGCCAGCCCGGCACCGGATCAACTCGACATGCCAGCGTGGCCGCCCGATCCCCGGCACCGGTAATGGCGCCGAGGGCAGGACGCTCACCCGCCATCGCGTGGTTGCGGCGGTCGGTTGCCCGAAATCACTGGCATCGGCCTGGCGTCGCCAGCGACGCAGCGCGATCCCCGGCGTGCCCGAACTTTCCGCCGCCAGTTGCAATCGCCGTGAATGGGTCATCGAAAGCCGGCCAAGCTCAGCGACCACGCCGCCCAGCCCGCCATGACGCAAACCCTCCTCGAAACAGGTCAGCACCGAGGTTTCATCGCCCGCCTCGACATAGATCACCCGATCGGCCGACAGACCGGCCTGGGCGATGGCCGGCGCGAACAGATCAGGTCGCGTCAGGCACCACAACACCGGCCCTTTGGTGCGTGCCATGATCCCGGCTGCAAACAACGCGGCCGCGGCGCCATCGATCGCGCCGTTACCGCCTCCGGCAACCTCATGCAGTGCGCCCATGGCCAGCCCGCCACCGGGCAGCCGCGCGTCGAGTTCTGCCACCCCGAACGGCAGAATGGCCGACGCGCGCTTCCTGCCAGCTTCGATCCGCCGGATTGTCTCGCGTAACGCATTCATGGTGGGCGTTGTCTGCACTTCGTGGATTAGCCTTTCGGGGGAGATCATAATGTTCGTTATTTGTTCTCATCGCTTACCGCGAGTCAAGCGAGCAAAACGGGCGTTGGCGCTATGATGCAGGATGTCGGTCGTGATCGACTTGAGTTATCCAATGAGGTCCCGGGTGCATCTCGTTGACAATGAACGGTTCGCTGGCCGCACTCGCTGTATCGCGCGGACCAATCAAATTTTTTGAGGAGCGTCGGTGTGCAGGTCGCCTGTGCTCATCTGGGCACCCATCGGGCGGTTCGGTCGACGTGTTAACACTTGCGAACAAAACAGGAAAATCGGATAGTCAGTCCTGACACCGTAAGGGGACCGAAAGTGACCGCCGCGGCCTATCTGGATAAACTCAATGACGAGCAACGAAGCGCGGTCGTCCATGGCATCGATCCCGCCACGACGACGCATATCGGCGCGCCGCTGTTGGTGATCGCCGGCGCGGGATCGGGCAAGACCAACACGCTGGCGCATCGGGTCGCTCATCTGATCGTCAACGGCGTCGATCCACGCCGCATCCTGTTGATGAGTTTCTCACGCCGCGCCGCTGCCGAGATGACCTGCCGCGCCGAACGCATCTCGGCTCAGGCCTTCGGCGGGAAAACAGGGACCATGACGGATGCCCTGACTTGGGCGGGCACCTTCCACGGCATCGGGGCTCGGCTGCTACGGGACTACGCCGAACAGATCGGATTGGATCCGGCGTTCACGATCCATGACAGAGAAGATTCCGCCGATCTGATGAACCTCGCCCGGCATGAGCTGGGTTTTTCGAAGACCGAACGCCGGTTCCCGACCAAAGGCACCTGTCTTTCGATCTATTCCCGCTGCGTGAACACCGAATTGTCGCTCGATGAGGTGCTGCCCACCAGTTTTCCCTGGTGCTCGTCTTGGGAGGCCGAACTGCAACAGCTATTCGGCGCCTATGTCGAGGCGAAACAGCGGCAGAATGTGCTCGATTACGATGACCTGTTGCTCTACTGGGCACAGATGGTCAGCGAACCAGCTCTGGCAGAGGAGATCGGCGGCTGCTTCGATCACGTTCTGGTCGACGAGTATCAGGACACCAACAGGCTGCAATCCTCGATCCTGCTGGCGCTGAAACCCGGCGGTCGGGGTCTAACGGTGGTGGGCGACGATGCGCAGTCGATCTACGCCTTTCGCGGTGCGACCGTGCGCAACATTCTCGATTTTCCTGGAGCGTTCAGTCCCGCGGCTGAAATCATCACGCTGGAGCGGAATTACCGGTCGACCGCCGCGATACTTGCCGCGGCAAACGGGGTCATTGGGCTCGCCAAGGAGAGGTTCACCAAAAACCTCT
This sequence comes from Acidiphilium sp. 34-64-41, assembly GCF_002282635.1. Lineage (NCBI taxonomy): Bacteria > Pseudomonadati > Pseudomonadota > Alphaproteobacteria > Acetobacterales > Acidocellaceae > Acidiphilium > Acidiphilium sp. 34-64-41. The sequence continues at coordinate 9,601 of NZ_NCJX01000046.1, forward strand.
GGAGCGAGCGGACGACCGAAACTCTACCGCAGCTCGTCCATGTCCGCGATGATGCCGATCAGGCCCGCTTCATCGTCGAGCGGGTGCTGGAGAACCGCGAGGCGGGTATTACGCTCAAGCAGCAGGCCGTTCTGTTCCGCACATCCCATCACAGCGGCGCCCTCGAGGTCGAACTGACCCGGCGAAACATCCCGTTCGTCAAATTCGGTGGCCTGAAGTTTCTGGATTCCGCACACATCAAGGACGTCATCGCGGTTCTGCGCTGGGTCGAAAACCCGCGTGACCGCGTCGCTGGCTTCCGGGTGATGCAATTACTACCTGGTGTCGGTCCGACCTCGGCCGCAAATGTGATGGACCACATGATCGGGACCGCCGATCCGATCGGCGCCCTGGGTGACGCGCCAGCACCCGCGCGCGTCGGCAGCGCTTGGACAGGTTTCATCGAAACCATCCAGTTGCTGCGGTCACACGCCGCCAACTGGCCAAGCGAACTTGAGCTGATCCGTCGCTGGTACGAGCCGCACCTGGACCGCATGCACGAAGACGCCAGCGTTCGGCTTGCCGATCTGATCCAGCTCGAGCAAATCGCCGGCGGCTATCCGTCACGCGAACGCTTCCTGACCGAACTGACGCTCGATCCGCCGGACGCGACCAGCGATCAGGCTGGGATACCGCTCCTCGACGAGGATTACCTCAATCTCTCGACCATCCATTCCGCCAAGGGGCAGGAGTTCCGGTCGGTCTTCGTCCTGAACGTGGTTGACGGATGCATGCCGTCCGATCTGGGCACCGGGCAATCGCAGGAGATCGAGGAAGAACGCCGCCTGCTCTACGTCGCCATGACCCGTGCCAAGGATGATCTGCATCTGATGATCCCGCAGCGGTTCTTTGTGCATGGCCAGGCCGCCTACGGTGACCGGCACGTCTACGCCGCGCGGACACGGTTCATACCGAACGCCATCGTCCATCTGTTCGACATGACGAACTGGCCCCCTGCAGTCGTTGGCGCCACCAACGCAAAACCGATCAGCCCAGTGCCACGTGTTGATCTCGGAGCGCGGATGCGGGGCATGTGGCGTTCGGGTGCGCAAAATGTGTAACCTCTTCAGCGTCACGAAAGGCCAGCAGGCAATCCGCGAATTGACCCGCGCCATGCTCGACACCACGGGCAATTTGCCGCCCCTTCCGGCTATCTTCCCCGATACATTGGCCCCAGTGGTTCGCAATTCACCTGATGGCGAGCGCGAACTGACAATGATGCGGTGGGGTATGCCGGGTCCACAGCAATTCGGCGGTGCGCCGGTGACCAATATCCGCAACACAGCCAGCCCACATTGGCGGCGCTGGCTCCCGCCACAGCACCGGTGTCTCGTGCCGGCGACCTCGTTCAGCGAATGGCAAGACACCAAGCCGAAGAAAACCCCCGTCTGGTTCGCGCTCGACCAGACCCGGCCGCTCTTCGCGTTCGCCGGTCTCTGGACGGACTGGCGCGGCAAACGAGGCACAAAGGCAAACCCGATCGAGGGTGAGCATCGGCTCTTCGGGTTTCTCACGACGGAACCAAATGGCATCGTCCGCCCGATCCACCCGAAAGCCATGCCAGTTATCCTCACGACCCCCGAGGAAATGGACGTCTGGATGCGGGCGCCGTGGTCCGAGGCGGCGGGACTGCAACGGCCTTTGTCGGATGCCAAACTCGTTATCGTAGCAAAGGGTGAGCGTCACGATGGGACGAACCACGACGGGGAGTGATTGAACTTTACCGGTGATTGCTTTGGGCCGAGAAAAGTTGGCAGCTTCGCGCTGCATGGCGGACATTCTCGGCGGGTTTGCTGTTACCTGATAGCGGACCCTTGAAGAGGCGTACAAGAGCGGTGGGGTGCAAAGGAGCACCCCCCCTTGCTAGAACCCGCCATTCATTTTTCGCTTCCCTTTCGGTCGAGGACCAGATAGTAGAACGGTCTGTATAATTTTACCGAACACGATGAAAGTCACACGGGCTATATCCGACCGACCCTCTCCGCAGCGCGACCGTTTTATTCGCGCTGCTGCCGAACTGTTTCGTGTTCGCGGCTATAACGCGACCGGGATCGCCGATATCGTCAGCCTCGCTGGTGGACCAAAGGGATCGCTCTACCATTTCTTTCCCGGCGGCAAAGAGGAAATTGCTCGAGCGGTGATCTCCTATGCCACGCACGTCGCGTCGCAGTCATTGAGCGCCATTGACGCGCCGACAGCGGCGAACCGGCTCATTGAATACGGCACTTTGCTCGCAGGCTGGATGGAAGCCTCAGGGTGCCGGGAGGGATGCCCAATCGCTACGACAGTGCTGGAGCTTGCGCCGGATTCCGGTGAGATCGCGTCGCTCGGCGCCGCTGCGTTCAATGACTGGGCCGCGATTTTCGCGCGCGACCTTGAAAATGACGGCGTTGATCCCCGCTCTGCCCGGTCTTTGGGGCGCCTCGCTATCGCGTCGCTGGAGGGCGCCTTACTGATGACGCGCGCTGAAGGAAACGCCGATGTCATTCGCGAGATCAGCCGGCAGATCGCGGCGCTGTTTACCAGCGCCGCCCAAACAGCAGCAAGGAAGGAAGCGCCATGAGTGGAACAGAGTTTGAGGCTTTGCGCCAGCAAATCCAACATGCTGTCGCGGCCCAGGGTTTCACGCGTCTAGTGGGCGCGCGGCTCCAATCGCTGGAGCCGGGTCAGTGTTTAGTCGAGGTCGACGCAAGGCCGGAGCTATTGCAGCATTACGGTTATTTCCACGGAGGCGTGTCTGCCTATTTGATCGATAATGCCAGCGCGATCGCCGCAGCGACAATCGCGCCAGGAGTTTCGCGTCCTGTTACCAGCGAATTCAAGGTCAATTTTCTTGCCCCGACGAAGGGCGCGAAGCTCAGCTGCCACGCGCGCGTCGTCAAATCGGGCCGCACGCTGGTTATCGTCGCCGCCGATATCCACGCGCAAACCGATGACCACAACACGCATGTGGCTACGGCGCTCGCCACCGTTTTTATGACATAGACCACTGATCGCTACAGTCTCGCGATTGATCCCGCAAGGCGAACCGCCTTCGTCCCAACCACCGCTGTCGATCGATCGGCGGCTTTGCGCTTCTTGTCAGCCCGCCTGCTGAACAGGCTGTGCGCAAAAGACCTAAAAAAACTTGTTGTTGACCGCAGGAAACGCCGTCAAGATCGGCTTGTCTCCCTCACCGGCACCTTTGGCGCCAATCCAAAGTTTTTGTTCGGCGCCTCCGTCCTTGAAAACCGCTAGCCCGACCCACGACAGACCATATTTTTCTTTGAGACCCTTATAGATCGACGAAGACTTATCGGAATTGCCGAACGTCTTCCAATCCCGCCAGGCCTCGGTAACGGTCGTTTTGACTTTTTCGATCGACCAATCGTCTGGGAAGAATGTCCCCAGTTTTGTCCCATTGCCGATCGTGACCGAAGCTTTGTAGACCTTATTGAAGCGCAGATCAGTCACAACCCCGGCTTTGGTGATCAGCTTGCCTGCAGCGATCTTCAGTTGCAAGCAGTGCAAGCCATTGATTTGTGATCCATGAAACACGCCATCCATGACATGACTATTGAAAGTCATCGCGAAGTTCGGTTCGCCCTTTTTAAATTTATCGGCCTTCGGCAGGCTTTTCTTCTCGTTGATTATGTCCGTTTTTGCACCTTGTGACACCGCAATAGATCTCCCACAACTCTACAATCATCCCGGCAACCTGAGATAGTCGCTTTGATTTTGATACGCAAGATGGCCGGATCAATGACGCCGCCGCAGGTCCGCCGTCAGCTCGCAGATGGTGTGCGCTCATCTTTGTCGTCTTCCTTCCCGCCATGATCTCCTGTCAGGGTGACGCCTGCGGGGTTAAATGCCCGCTATATTAATTTCTCAGTCGAAACCGGACCGGCCGTTTACGGCCAGCACTTGCCATAGGCGGAGCGTCCGCTTCTCTTTCCGACGGCGTGGAAGCAGGGCGGCAGCTCTCCACCAATTGCGGCCATTCCCCATAGAGGCTCGCCCTCCTGTGGGCACGTTGATCGGATTAATGGCCATTGCCGATCGCTGGTCAGGTCGTCCGCGATGTGGGCCAACCGCGGCAAGAGATTTCAAGGCGTGAGACAAAAAAAGAGGCAGCACTTTCGTGCCGCCGAGTTCAGGGAGGAAACGTCAAAAAAGCAAAACGACATCGTCGCCATTGCTTGCCCCTAATATGGTACAACCACGTCGATTGGTGAAATCACTTTTTGTGCATCGCAGCATCGCCGTGACGTTATAGCGATTAGGCGGCATCGAAAATATGCCTATTCCAGGGTCTTGAGGATAGGATATTCATATGGATACCCGCTTAAGTTGTTTCTGAAATTGAAGGCTTTCGATAGCTCCCAAAAACCTAGCCCGACTAAAGGGTTCCGGCTTGCAAAAGATAAGACCGCAATTCCTCACTAGGCCGCAGCCGTCTTATCTCGCCCGTCCAAGCGCATCGGCGGCAACCGCAAGCGGCAGAACGAGCGATAGCGGCGCGTCCTCCAGGCGAAGCGCGCCATAGGATTCATACCATCTGGCGGCACGGTCGCCTTTTGCGTCGATCAGCAGGGCAACGCCGCCGACATCCTGCGCTACACGAATGCAGCGGTCAGCGGCACGAAGCAGCAGAGCGCCGCCCAGCCCCCGGCCCTGCACGCTGTTATCGACTGCCAGGCGGCCGAGCCGAAACACCGGCACGTCATAGCGCCCAAGGCCCTTTTTCGCGAGCGTGGGCGTGCGGGCATATTCAAGCGAGGCGGGGCTGAGCGTGTAAAAACCGAGGATGCGCGCAGGCGTGTCGGCTGGGGCAGCGACAAAGCACTTGGCACCGCCGCTTTCGTGGTTTTGCCGGGCAAATTTCCGCACATAGAGATTAAGGTCGGCATCTCCGCAATCGAAACCCGCGCGATTATGCTGCTTAGTAATCGCCGCTTCCTCCCAGACAAGGGCAGTCATCGGAGCGTGAGGCCAGCCTTTGCAACCCGCACAAGACGATCTGGCGCGGCGGGCGGGTTTTCGAGAAGGGCAAGAACGCGCATCGAGTCGCGCTCGGAGAGCGTGAGTCGTTCGGCTTCGGCGACTTCCGCCGCAGCCTTCGGCAGCACGGCGCCAAGAATATAGCCGGTCAGGTCAAGCCGTCGGAGCGACGCGGCGCGTGTGAGCGTCGCCTTGTCTTCGGGCCGGAGCCGCAATTCGACGCGACCGGTTTCAGTGTGAGGGCGTGGCATGAGAACTCCTTACTTTCTCTAACTCTAGTATACGGAATGAAGCCGTACAACAAGCTTTGTACCGGTCACAATCTTTTATGTGATAATGTCCTCTATCATCCGTGCAAAAATCGATACGTCCGAGATTTCAAAGACTTTCTGTTTTTGGAATATGTCGCGCTTATCCGAAAATCTGCGACGGACCATTTTGATTTAAGTGAAATTACGATGGTATCCTCTCGTCGACCTTCCTCGACCCCCCTCGCCTTGAGCCGTCCTCGCCACAACCGCAGGTCTGCTGAATTCAGGCCCGCGTGCATTGCTAATGCGAATTGAGCCATCATCCCCGAAGGGTAAGGGTCATCCCGGTGAACCGCTGACGTCGATCTAAAAACATTTCGGTCAAGAATTTTTGTTTTTCTTCTTGGCCTTCCTGCGCCGGCGCTTTTTGTCCTTGCCTTCATCCGCCAGCTTTGTCGCTTTCGGAATGGGTACGACACCTGCAGCCACCCGTCGCGATCCCAGAGTATGATGCAGTCGAAATAAATCTATCCCCGTGATCTCCGAGATCTGTTTCGCCGTATATTCCTCGAGCAGAGGCCATAATTTCTTTGCTTCGGCCATCGCCGGTTCCTCTGTTGTAAAGGACCTAAAAGGGCGATAGGGCGAGTTGACTTCCCGAGTCTTAAAACGAACGACTATGCGATCGGCCGGCGGCTTTATCGGCGGATCTGGATAGTTAAGGATCAACCGGTCATCGGGTTCAGGTAAACCCACATAGGCGCGTTGGGTCAGGATCGAGAGATCAGACTTCCATTTGATCTTCTCCAGACTCTCATGGAGCTTTTTTTGTTCCGCCGCATAGATCTCGAGTTGTTCATGGGTGATGCCCCGGAAGGTCCGCATCTGATAATCTCTCGGATCCAGAGGATGAAGCGGCCGGTCGAACTTGCGTAGGCTCGCAATGTGACACTGCTTACAAAGGCACATCAGCCGACGCAGCGTTCGTATTTTCCGCCGTTTGTCATAGACCCACCGATCGAATGGCCGATGAAAATTAGTCCTGCCACACACCTCACATTTGAACCCGGCGCGACGAACCACAAATCGTTTCAAGTCAAAGAATACACACGGCCCCAGCAAATCAAAGAGAAGTGGCAGGTCCGGCCCGTGCGGTTCATACCCGAGGAGATTGCCGCCCAGATTGCGATCCTCGCCGACGATCGGCGTATGAAGTTCATCTTCGGTCCACAGTATGTGGCCCGCGACGAAAGATCTCCGCAGAGTTACCAGTTTCGGCGATTTACCTTTTTGCATTACTTTACCGAAAGCCCGATCTTCATTGCTGGGCCGCTCACTGAGCCACCGGCCCCGCGATCTCACGATAATCCTGACCGCTCATCAGGAGAATGCTCGACATCAGATGTTTTCGTTCAGAGGACGGGTGGATGCCCGCGTTTCTGAGAACGGTGAGGGTTCGGCCAAAGAACTGTGCCTGGGTGTAAAACGGGAGTGGCGGGAAACCATGAGCCCGGGTCATCGCGATCGACATCTCATAGGCGGCGGAATCCTCACCCAGACACTCGATCTTGCCAAGCGTCAGCCCGGGGGATGGTGCCATCACGCGATAGCATCCATTCACGGCCTGTACGACCTGAGCCATGCCGCCGGTCTGATCGTATTTCCGGAACAACTGGACGCCGACATAGACGGCACGGGGGATTGGTTGGGCAGGAAGCGCCGCTTCACCCGATGCCGAGGTCAGCATGGCCACGACGAGCCCCATGAGACTGACTCGGATGACGAACATTCCCATACGCTCCATTTTCCGTCCCTGAAGAAAGATTTATTTTCAAAGCGCCTGATTGGCAACTCACCCGGATCATCCAGACCGATGCCCTGATCGTGTGGGATGTTGATCGCACCACCCATCCCGCCGGGGACCACCCCAAACCTGCCGAGGCGGTTACTGAAGGAACCGTGATCACAGCGATAGCGCCAGTGGCAAGGGCGTGCGGCAAGATGAGATACCGCTTGAGTCGGGCACGATGTCGCAGATTACAGCGTGCTCGATCGCGTAAGGCGGACCATCCATGCAACTCCCGCTTCCCGCTTATCGTCCCGGGCTGAACCGTCGCTGGGTGGCGGTGGCATCGTCCGGTGCCGGTTTGCTTTGATCCTCGCCAGTTCCGCCATTCAACACCGGCGATCCGACCGGGGCATCCTGACCAGGCGCAGCTGCGTCCTGCACACCCTGCCCTGCCTCCCCCTGCCCTGCCTCACGAGCGTCCGAAGCCGCCGGATCGTCCGTTGTTGCGCTGTGTTGTGTCGGTGGTATCGGTGGCGCTGCCATTGCGACAGCATCGCCCTGTTCCGTCGATCCGGACGGTGGGATCGCCTGGCGGAAGGTCTCGACCAGATAGTCCAGACTGATGAGATAATCCCGAACCGAAATCCCACCCAACGCGGCTTGGATGCGTAGTTCTTCATCGGGAATGAGCGTCATGAGATTGCGGCCTGCCGGTAACGACACCTGATCGGATGCGGCGCCATCGACCGGTTTACCTTCGGCGGTTTTGGCATCATCGCGGTGGATGACGGACCGTTGGAGCATGAAGCGTTTGAGATCATAGCGGGGGCGCTTCCGTTCATCGCCCTCCTTTTCATCGTCAGGGATGCGCGGGAACACCTGGAACGCCTGATAGTAGATGCCGGGTGCGCGCATGTCCGGATCAAGATCGGCAAGAGCCGCGGTGATCGCATCGCCGATGGCGGTATCGCCCGCCTCGCCTACCAGCTCGCCCGACCCGGTTTTCACCATCACCGCCTTGATCGCCGGCTCCAGGGATCGGATGATCGCCTCGAACGGACCACCCGGTTCTGCGGCAACCGGTCGATCGTCCTGCAGGGCCGTGAGCGCCGCCTGGACCCAGCCGTCGCGGGTTACGCCCGACTGCTTAGCGGCGGGCAGCAGGGCGAGCGGGCGGTTGATCCGCAAGGCCCCCTGCGCCTTCGGCTCAGCATCGAACGTCTTGGCATAGACCCGAAAGCGCCCGTAGAGCATGATCGCCTCACCCTCGATCAATCCCCGGACATCCTGCCAATCGACCCGTGAGACCTGGCGGACCTCGGCCTGCATCCCTTCCGAATAGCCGCCCAATCCGGTCGCATCGAAACGGCTGGCCTGGGTGACGTAGGTGTCGCCGGCGGTCTTCTCGATATAACTCCTCGTCTCGGATCCCTCCTGCAGACGGGTGATGATCTGGAGATTGGCGTTGCCGAGCATGGAAGGTCACGGCATAGTAGCCGACCTCATCGAAGATCACCGGGAACGGCGTCGCGGACTCGGCCGCGTTGTTCGCGATGATGTCGTCGAAATTTCCCTCGAGATCGGCCCCCAGCGTCTGCGCCATCATGTTGCGCAATGTCGCGACGACGATCTTGCCCAAAGCCGCGGTACTTTCGCCTGAGTTCTCCAGGGTCGGGAGATTGACCGCCAGAATCCGGCGATTGAGCACGATGTCGCGCATGTCGATATCGCTGCTCTCGACCTTGAAGATGTGACCGAGCGATACCGCCATCTGGGTGAAGGTCTGGGAGAAGTGCATCACGGCGAACGAGTGCTGCCGGGCCGGTTCATCGCTCCGCCGCAACGCCTCCTCGATCTTTGCGGCGGAACTGTCCTTGCCGAAACTGCCGACATCGAACCCGCCGGTCTCACCCAGATAGGCTTGCAGGGGGAATAGATAGGCGGGCGGGATCGCCGGTTCCTCCTTGAGATCGATCTCGGTGAAGGTGCCGGCCTCGGGATCGCGCAGACGGTATTTCGAGTGCAGCGCGAGTGCGATGACCGAGCGCAATTCGGTGGCGAGGCGGATCTTCTCGATATCGATCGGGATGTTGCGGTTGTCGCGCAGCCATACCAGCACGGGGGCCAGGGCACCGAGTAGAGCGACCGCGCGCGAGAGGAAGACACCGTTCGGATCGTTGGCCCCACCCTGCGGGTTACGCTCGATCTGGCTGACCAGCAATTCGCGCAGCACGTCGGCGTTGCACGAGGCGAACGGGTTGAAGGTGTTGGTATCGCG
>NZ_NCJX01000009.1:0-46316 GCF_002282635.1 Acidiphilium sp. 34-64-41
GGGGAAAGCCAGTTCGTCACGCTGGTGAATGTCAATGGCCGCCATGGCGGGGGCCACTAGCCCTAGTGGGTGTCTGAGTCAACCGGATAGGCACGGAATTTTGAATTAGCTCCGAAGAATCGGTCGGTTTGGTAGCGACATTAGGCCGTGCGCGATGTTGCCCCCAGGCTTGGCCCGCGGACTCTGCGCTTTGGCCGGTGTTCGTTTTTTGCCCGTCAGGTCGCTGGGAGAGCGAAGCCGGCTGTGGTGGTGGTGGGGTTTGGCGGGGGTTGAATGATGGGGTGCGGAAGGGCAGCCCATCGCGTGCTGTTTTCGGCATCGCCCTGTCCTCAAAAATGTTCTATTCGAATTTGTAATTATCGTGTATCGCAAAAAAATATCTGTTGTTCAGCAAAACGCTTTGACCGACACAACTTTTAGTTGTAAACCTCTTCAGAGGATTTACTTTCGATGTATAAAGCTATTCTGCTCGCCGCTCTTTTGATCGTTTCGGCAACTTCGAGTGCCAGGGCTGGCCTGTATGACATCATTTTTAGTACCCCGACCTCCAGCAGCGATCCCAATTTTTCAGCGAGCGGTTCATTCGACTACGTGCCCGGGACTGGTTTCAGCAATTTCAATGTCCTTTGGGACGGCAGCAGCTACAATTTGACCTCCTCGGCAAACAGCCCGGCAAACCGGCAACTCGACGCGTGCCAGAATTCGCTAACCGGTGCCGCTTACACATTCAGTGTACTGACAGCCTGCAATACTGTGACGTTCACTGATTCATACAATACCCCCGACATCGGATTTCAGTTTGTGACTAGCCAGTTTGGATTTCCTCCCGCGATATTCTTGGGGGGGCCCCTCGCATACTCAAAGCTTGGGTTTTGCCTATGTCGCGCAAGGCAATGGTCCAGCTATTTCTTCTTCTGGTTTTTATATCGTCGATGCTGGCTTCAACGTCATAAAAGTGCCCGAGCCGTCATCCATCGTCCTGCTCGGTACCGCCATCATCGCGCTGTTGGGACTCCAGGCGACGCGCAGACATCAACGGAGGGGTTAGGACGATACGCAGGCGATCCCTGAACGAAGGGATTGCCGTGGCTGGCCAGACCGGGCACGGTTCTCGAAAGTCCACATCGCATGTGCTGCTTCTACGCGGGTGGTTTTTGGTGTTGATGGGCGTGGGGGGTTTTGGTTTCCTGTTGGTCGATTGTCGTGCTAGGTGACTGGTTATGTCTAGTGCGACCAAATTCCCGGCTCGGATGAGTGTGGCGGAATTTATGGATTGGTGTCCGGAGGACGGGCAGGTCTGGCAGCTTGTCGATGGTGAGCCGGTGGCGATGGCGCTGGCGCGTACGACGCATGCTCGGATTCAGGCGGAGATTGCGCGGTTGATCGGCAATCATCTGCTGGAGCGGGGCAGTGCTTGCGATGTGCTGATGGCGCCCGGGGTTACGCCGCATTTGGACCGTGCCCATAATGTGCGGGTGCCGGATATCGGGGTGAGTTGTTCGCCGGGTGGGGATGACGGGTCGCTGTTGAGTGCGCCCGTGTTACTGATCGAGATATTATCGCCGAGCAATCATCGGGAGACCTGGGCGAATGTCTGGGCGTATGCGTCGATATCGAGTGTGCGGGAGATATTGGTCGTCTCTTCGGTATCGGTCGGTGCGGAGGTTTTGCGGCGGCGGCCGGATGGCTGTTGGCCGGAGCAGGCGGAGGTTGTTTCCAATGGCGAGCTGTACCTGGGGAGCATCGATTATGTGACGCCTTTGATGGCGTTTTACCGTACGACGCGCCTCAACACGCGTCGCTAAGGCGCGCCCGATTTCGTTTAGGTATGCAGCCCGGGCGCCGATCAGCCCAAGGACGAAAAGTTTTTTGCTTCTTTTTTACAAAAAAGAAGTGCTTCCCTTCCCTTCCCTTCCCTTCCCTTCCCTTCAAGCCCGCCGGCGTTTGCGTTTTTCCTGTGCGGGCGGGGCGAGAAGGGGGGCGAGGAAGCGGGCGGTGTGGGAACGGGGGACGGTTGCGACGTCTTCGGGGGTGCCGGCGGCGACGATTTCACCGCCGCCGTCGCCGCCTTCGGGGCCGAGGTCGATCACCCAGTCGGCGGTTTTGATGACTTCGAGGTTGTGTTCGATGACGATGACGGTGTTGCCGGTATCGACCAGGGCGTGGAGAACCTCGAGGAGTTTGCGGACGTCTTCGAAGTGCAGGCCGGTGGTGGGTTCATCGAGGATGTAGAGGGTGCGGCCGGTGGCGCGGCGGGCGAGTTCCTTGGCGAGTTTGATGCGCTGGGCTTCACCGCCGGAGAGGGTGGTGGCGGATTGGCCGAGTTTGACGTAGCCGAGGCCGACTTTCATCAGGAGTTCGAGGCGGTCGCGGATGCGGGGTTGGGCCGCGAAATAGGCCATGGCTTCTTCGACGTTGAGGTCGAGCACGTCGGCGATCGAGAGGTCGCGGAATTTGATTTCCAGGGTTTCGCGGTTGTAGCGCTTGCCTTTGCAGGTGTCGCATTTGACGAACACGTCCGGCAGGAAGTGCATTTCGATTTTCAGCACGCCGTCGCCCTGGCAAGCTTCACACCGCCCTCCCTTCACATTGAAACTGAAGCGGCCGGATTTGTAGCCGCGGGCGCGGGCTTCGGGGAGTTCGGCGAACCAGTCGCGGATCGGGGCGAACAAATCGGTGTAGGTGGCGGGGTTGGAGCGGGGGGTGCGGCCGATCGGGGATTGGTCGATTTCGATGATTTTATCGAGCTGGTCGAGGCCGTCGATGCGGTCGTAGGCGGCGGGCACCTGGCCGGAGCCCATCAGACGGCGGGAGACGGCTTTATAGAGCGTGTCGATCACCAAAGTGGATTTGCCGCCGCCGGAGACGCCGGTGATGCAGGTGAAGACGCCCAGCGGGAAGGCGCCGGTGACGTTTTTGAGGTTGTTGCCGCGCGCGCCGATCAGGCTGAGCATGCGGGCGGGGTCGATCGGGCGGCGTTGGGCGGGGATGGCGATGCCGCGGCGGCCGGAGAGGAAATCGCCGGTGAGGGAGCGGGGGTTGGCGGCGATTTCGGCGATTGTGCCTTCGGCGACGAGTTCGCCGCCGTGGATGCCGGCGAGCGGGCCCATGTCGATCACGTGGTCGGCGGTGCGGATGGCGTCTTCATCGTGTTCGACCACCAAGACCGTGTTGCCGAGGTCGCGCAGGCGGCGCAGCGTGCCGAGCAGGCGTTCGTTGTCGCGCTGGTGCAGGCCGATCGAGGGTTCGTCGAGCACGTAGAGCACGCCGGTGAGGCCCGATCCGATCTGGCTGGCGAGGCGGATGCGCTGGCTTTCGCCGCCGGACAGGGTGGCGGAGCCGCGCGCGAGGGAGAGATAGTCGAGCCCGACATCGACCAGGAATTGCAGGCGTTCGGTGATTTCGCGCAGGATGCGGCGCGCGATTTCCTGGCGCTGCGGGGTGAGGGTTTCGAGGGTGCGGCCGAACCAGTTGCGGGCGTCCTTGATCGAGAGGTCGGAAACGCCAGCGATGGTTTCACCGTCGATTTTCACGGCCAGCGCCTGCGGGCGGAGGCGGGCGCCGTGGCAGGTTTTGCAGGGGCGGTCGGCCTGGTAGCGGGAGAGTTCCTCGCGGACCCAGACGCTGTCGGTCTCGCGCAGGCGGCGTTCGAGGTTGCGGACGACGCCTTCGAAGGATTTGCTGACGCCATAGGCGCGCACGCCGTCCTTGTATTGGAATTCGATTTCGGACTCCCCTGCCCCGTACAGGATCGCGTCGCGGACTTTTTGTGGCAGGTCTTCCCAGGCGGTCGACATTTTGACCTTGAAGAATTTGGCGAGGCTGGTCAGGGTCTGGTCGTAATAGGGGGATTGGGCGTTGGCCCAGGGGGCGATGGCTTGTTGGGCGAGGGATTTGGTTTCGTCCGGCACGATCAGATGGGGGTCGAAGAAGGTTTCGGTGCCGAGGCCGGCGCAGTCCGGGCAGGCGCCGTGGGGGGAGTTGAAGCTGAACAGGCGGGGCTCGATCTCCTCGATGGTGAAGCCGGAGACCGGGCAGGCGAAGCGGGCGGAGAACACGGTGCGTTCGTTCGTGTCGGCGTTTTCGGCGTAGACGATGCCGTCGGACATGCTGAGCGCGGTTTCGAAACTGTCGGCGAGGCGTTGTTCGATGCCGTCCTTGACCACGACGCGGTCGACCACCGCTTCGATTTCGTGCTTGATTTTTTTGTTCAGCGCGGGGACGTCGGCGATTTCGTAGAGTTTGCCGTCGATTTTCACGCGGGTGAAGCCGCGGCGCTGGAGTTCGGCGAGCTCCTTGCGGTATTCGCCCTTGCGGTCGCGCACCACGGGGGCGAGCAGGAGCAGGCGGGTGGCTTCGGGCATGGTCATGACGCGGTCGACCATCTGGCTGACGGTTTGCGCCTCGATCGGCAGGCCCGTTGCCGGGGAATAGGGCACGCCGACGCGGGCCCAGAGCAGGCGCATGTAGTCGTGGATTTCGGTGACGGTGCCGACGGTGGAGCGCGGGTTTTTCGAGGTGGTTTTCTGTTCGATCGAGATGGCGGGGGACAGACCCTCGATACTGTCGACATCGGGCTTGCCCATCAGTTCGAGGAACTGGCGGGCGTAGGCGGAGAGGCTTTCGACGTAGCGGCGCTGGCCTTCGGCGTAGATGGTATCGAACGCGAGGGAGGATTTGCCGGAGCCGGACAGGCCGGTGATCACGGTGAGTTTGTCGCGCGGGATGCGGACGTCGACGTTTTTCAGATTATGTTCGCGCGCTCCGCGCACGACGATGAAGCCCGACCCGGTCATGCTTTTGTTTCCGATATGTTCATGGTAGATATGGCGTCAAATCATGGTTGTGGGAAGGGGCTGGATGGCGGGGTTCAGGCGTGACAAGGCGACGTAAGCAAGCGCTTCTTTTTTGGAAAAAAGAAGCAAAAAACTTTTGTTATCTGGGGTATGGGCGGTTTCGTTGACGTCGTCTCATGAGGATCGAAGTTTTTTTTGCTGCTTTTTTGTTCATGAAAAAGAAGACCTTGCTCGATCCTTGACGCGCCTGAGCGCCAGTGACACGGATGACAGACTGAACACGATAGGGGATCGACGATGGCAGGTAGTGTGAACAAGGTGACGCTGGTCGGCAATCTGGGCAAGGACCCGGAGGTGCGATCGACGCAGTCCGGTATGAAAGTCGTCAATCTTGCGCTTGCGACTTCGGAATCGTGGAACGACAAGGCGAGCGGTGAGCGCCAGGAGCGGACCGAGTGGCACCGCGTGGTGATCATGAACGACCGGTTGGCCGAGGTTGCGGAAAAATATCTGAAAAAAGGCTCCAAGGTGTATTTGGAGGGTAAATTGCAGACCCGCAAATGGACCGATCAATCGGGCCAGGAGAAATTCACCACCGAGGTGATGCTGGGACGGTTTGGTGCGGAGATGGTGCTGCTCGATCGGCCGGCCGGTGGTGCGGGCGGCGGCATGGCGGCGGGCGGTGGCGGCAGTTACGGTGGGGGGGGTGGTGCGGCGCCCGCGCGCAGCCCGGCCGGTGGCGGCAGCGGCTGGGATTCCGGCCGGGGCGGCCATGATCTGGATGATGAAATTCCATTCTGATCCGGAGCGTCCGCGTGACGCCGCGCCGGTCAACCGGTGCGGCGGAGCGATAGTTTCAGCAGGACCGGCAGGGCGAACAGCACCAGCGGGAACTGCACGATGAAGCCGGAAATGATCGCGATGGCGAGCGGTTGCTGCATGCCCGAGCCCTCGCCGATCGCGAAAGCGAGCGGCAGCAGGGTGAGGATGGCGGCGAGCGTGGTCATCGCGATCGGGCGGAGGCGGTTGCGGCTGGCGATGATCAGGGATTCGCGCGGGTCGTTGTGTTCGGCGAGCGATTGGTATTCCGAGACGTAGAAGATCGCCATTTCGGTCGCCAGACCGACGATCATGGTCATGCCCATCAGGGCGGTGATGTTGAGCTGCACGCCGGAGATGAACAGGCCGATGAATACGGCGAGGCTGGCGAGCAGGGCGGTGAACAGGATGGCGCCGGCGATGATGAAGCTGCGGTAGAGAAACAGCAGCAGGATGAATTCGGCGGCGATGGCGGCGATGAACACTTTGGCGAGGCCGGCGAAGGCGATCTGCTGCTGTTTGTAGAGGCCGCCGAGGGTGTAGTGCATGCCGCTCGGCAGCAGGCCGGGTTTGGCGAGGGTTTTGCGGACGTCGGTGATGACGCCGCCGATGCCGCGGCCGCTGATCCGCCCGGTGATCGCGACGATCTGCTGGAGGTTTTCGCGGTCGATTTCGGGCTGGCCGGAGACCACTTTGAAGGTCGCGAAATCGCCCATCGGCACCAGGGCGCCGCTGGCGGTGGCGACCGGGATGCGGGCGAGCGCGCCCATGTCCTGCTTGGCGGCGGCCGGCAGGGTGAGCCTGACATCGGTGAAGCGATACTGGCCCGGCAGGGCGGTGACGATGCTGCCGGTGAGTGCGGTTTGCAGGGTCTGGCGGACTTGATCGGGGTCGAGCCCGAGCATGGCGGCGCGGGCGTCATCGACGTGGATGTCCACCGCGTCGCCCGCGAGGGTGACGCCGTCGAACACCGAGACGACGCCTTTGATATGGCCGATCGCGGCGCCGACCTTGTGGGCGGTGGCGACGAGTTGCGCGGGGTCGCCGTGCAGCTTGATTTCGATCGGTTGCGGCACGCCGGTGAGGTCGCCCAGCAGGTCGCTCAGCATTTGCGAGACGTCGAAATCGACGCCGGGGACCTTGGCTTCGATTTTGGCGCGGATGCGGTCCATCACCGGCCAGATCAGCGGACGGTCGGCGAGCGGTTTGAGTTCGACGAAAATATCGCCCTGGTAGGGCTCGTTGAGGTCGCCGCCGAGGCCGGCGCCGGTGCGGCGGGAGAAGGTGGCGACGGCGGGGTCGGCGCGGAGGATGGCTTCGATTTCATCGACTTCGTGGACCGATTCGGCGAGCGAGGTGCCTGGCAGCGTCTGGTAGTTCAGCACGAAGCCGCCTTCGTCGAGATGCGGCAGGAAGCCGGTGGGCACGCTGCGGTAGGCGAGCAGGCCGGCGATGATCAGGGGGACAATGCCGATCGCGAGCAAGGCGGGCCGCGCGATCAGGCGGGGCAGCAGCCTGCCGTGCCAGCGTTCCATCCAGCCTTCGCGGCCGGCGGCGCTGCGGCGTTCGGCGGGGTCCTGCCATTTGTCGAAATTGATCAGCGCGCGGGCGAGCACGGGCACCGCGAAGGCCGAGAGCAGCCAGGAGGCGACGAGGGTGGCGGCCAGGGTGATCGAGAGCGCCTTGAAGAAGGCGCCGGTGACGCCGGAGAGGAAGGCGAGCGGGGCGAAGACGATGAGGGTGGCGAGGGATGAGCCGGTGAGCGGCTGGAGGAACTCGGCGGCGGCGGCGAGCACGGCGCCCTTGGCGGCGGTGCCGCCAGTGTGGCCGGCGCGGCGGGCGATGTGTTCGATCATGACGATGGCATCGTCGATCACCAGGCCGACCGAGGCGGCGAGGCCGCCGAGCGTCATGATGTTGAAGCTGAGGCCGAGCAGGGAGAGCAGCAGGATGGCCGAGGCCATCGAGGCCGGCACCACCAGCAGGGCGACCAGCGTGACCCGCCAACTGCGCAGGAAGCCGATCAGCACGAGGCCGGCGAGGACGATGCCGATCAGGATGGCGTCACGCACCGAACTGGCGGCGGCGGTGACCAGGCCGCTCTGGTCGTACCATTTCACCAGGGTGACGCCGCGCGGCAGGTCGGCCTGGTAGGCCGTGAGCGCGCGGCGCACGGCTTTGTCGACCGCGACGGCGTTGCCGTTCGGCTGCTGGAACACTTGCAGGGTAACGGCGGGGACGCCGTTTTCGGCGACGCGGTAATAGACCGGCACGGTGCCCATGCGGACCGTGGCGAGCTGGTCGAGCCGGACCACGCCATCCGGGCCGGCGCGGACCACGATGTTGCGGACGTTGCGCACGGTGTGCAGCGTGTTGTCCTGCACCAGCAGATAGAGCCGGTCGTAATCGGTCATGCGGCCGACCGCGGCGAGGACGTTGGATTTGCTGACCGCCTGTTCGACCTGGGCGAGGGTGATGTGCATCGCGGCGAGGCGCTGGGGCTGGACCAGGATATGCACTTCCGGCGTGGCACCGCCCTGCACGCTGACCTTGGCGACGCCTTCGATGCGGGTGAGTGCGGGGACGATGTGGTATTCCGCGATGGTGCGCAGCCTGGTTGCCGAGATGCTGTGCGACATCATGGCGTAGGCGATGATGGGAAAGACGGTGGGGTCCATCCGCCGGACGATGTATTTGGTGCCGGGCGGGTAGTCCGCCAGCATCTGGGCGATCGCGGCATCGACCTCGAGCGTCGCCTGGCCCATGTTCTGGCCCCAGTTGAAATCGACGTAGATCTGCGCCGAACCGCGCGAGGTGGATGAGCGGACCGAGGCGACGCCGGGGATGGCGCGCAGGGCCTGTTCGGTCGGTTTGGTGACCTGCAACACCATTTGCTGGGCGGGGCGGGCACCGGCATCGATGTTGATGCGCACGCGCGGGAACGACGTGCGCGGGAACAGGCCGACCGGCAGGCCGATGGCGGCGACGGTGCCGGCCAGCGCGAGGGTGGCCATCAGGAACAGGATCGCGCGCTGCTGGCGGGCGAGAAAGCGGGCGAGACCCATCAATGCGTCACCCGCACGGCGATGCCCGGTTTGAGCTGGTAATTGCCGCTCACCACGATCGGCAGGGCAGGATCGATTTTTCCGGTGACGACGGCGCTGCTGCCGGTGCGGGCGATGATCTGGACGGTGACCGGGTGGGCGTGACCGGCGGCGATCTGCCAGAGCTGGAAGCGTTTGCCGTCCGGCAGGGCGGCGTCACGCGGCACGATCACGCCGCGCGCGGTGCCGATGTCGATTTCGGCGGTGACCGATTCACCGACCAGATAGCCGGTGGCGGGCATCGAGATCGTGGCATCGACCAGGCCGCTGGCGGGGTTGACCATGGCACCGATCGCCATGACGCGGCCGCGCAGCGCCCGGCCGGCGGGGGTGGCGAAGGGGGTGATGGCGACGTGATCGCCGGGGTGGACCTGATGCGCCTGGCTGGGATCGAGCCCGACGGTTGCGACCAGCGCATGGGCGCGCAGCAGGGTGATCAGCGGTGCGCCGGGTTGCAGCGCGGCACCGGGGGCGGCGGCGACGGCGGCGATCACGCCATCGTAGGGGGCGGTGAGCGTCGCGGTCGGGTGTGAGGCACCATCGAGCCGCAGGGCGTTGCGGGCGGCGATCGCGTTGGTTTCGGCCTGTTGAGCCTGGGCGAGCTGGATGTTGGTGGCGAGATGGGCGGCGACCAGGGCGCGGGTGTGCGCGAGGGTTTGGGCCGCGGCGCGGACCGCCGCTTCGGCCTGGGCGTAGGCGGCCTGTGCGGCGGGGGCGGTGCCGATGACCGCCAAAGCCTCGCCCTGATGCACCGCCTGGCCCGGCACGACATCGACCCTGGTGACGATGCCGGCATAGGCGAGGGTGAGCGTGTCGGTGGCACCCGGGCCGGCGCCGATGGTGCCGTAGACGGTGACGCTGCGGGGGATGGCGCCGGATTTCACCGCGATCGTGGTGACCAGGACGGAGGGCGCGGGCGCGCTGGACGGGGTTGCCGCGCGTGCCGCCGGGCAGAGGAGCGACAGGACCATCAGGAGGCGGGCGATCATCGGGCGGTTCCGTTCAGGGCTTCGATGGGGAGTCCGGCACCGAGCATGGTGGCGAGGGCGATGCGGCCGGCAGCGATTTTTTGATCGAGCGCGATCAGCTCGGTGCGGCGGGTTGCCTGCTGGTCGATCAGGTCGGTCTCGGTTCGGGCGTCGATCAGGTCGCTGCGGAAGGCGCGGCTTGCGGCATCGGCGGCGTGATCGGCCTGGGTCAGGCGATCGCTTGCGGCGGCGCGCTGGCGGATGAGCAGGGTGAGCGCGCGCTGCGCGGCATCGGCACCGCCCTGGGCGGCACCGAGGGCGGCGGTGAAGGCCGCGTTCAATTGCCGGCGGGTGGCGCGCGCGACCGCGACATTGCCGCGATTGCCGTTGAAGATCGGCAGGTTCAGCGAGACGTTGGGGCCGACCGTCGCGACGCGGCTGGTATCGGACCCGCCGTTGACGGTGAGCGACAGCAGCGGGAACTGGGCGAGGATGGCGGCGCGCAGATCGGCATCGGCGGCGCGATAGCCGTAGCGCAGCGCGATCAGGTCGGGGCGGCGTTGGGCGAGGCTCGCGATCAGGCCGGCGGCACCGCCCGGTGGCAGGGGTGGGATGACCGGGCGGGCGAGGATGATCGGCGCCGCAGGGGTGAGGCCGAGCAGGGCAGCGAGGGATGCCTGGTCGGTCAGCGCCTGCTGGGCCGCGGTATCGCGCGCGGCATCGAGACTGGCGAGGCTGGCTTCGGCGGGGGCGGCTTGATCGATCGTCAGATTGCCGGCGGCGATTTGCTGGCGCGACAGGGCGGTGAGGCTGCGCAGGGCGCGGCGGGCGTGATCGAGCGCGGCGAGGCTGCCGCGGTCCGCCCAAAGGGCGACCGCCAGCGTTTCGGCCTGAGAGGCGACCTGATATTCCTGCCACATCACGTTGGCGGCCGCTTCGGCCGATCGCGCCCGGGCGGCGCGGAGGCGCGCGCCCCTTGTGATCAGTGAGGCGACGTCCTCGGTGATCGATGCCGCGATCGAGGGGGCGACCGCCGGGCCGGCGAGCAGGGCGCCGAAGCCGCCCTGGAGGTTCGGGTCGGGCAGCAGGCCGGCGGCGAATGCCTGCGCCTGGGCGATGCCTGCCTGGGCGCGGGCGGCCGCGAGGGTGGGGTCGTTCAGGACGGCGAGGGCTGCGAGCGCCTGGGGTGACAGCGGGGCGGTGGGGTCGATCTGGTGGCCATTCGGCAATTGATGATCGAGCGATGCCGGTGTGGTGCGCAGCGGCGGGGTCAGGCTGAGCGGCCGGGTGCGATAGGTCGCGCAGCCCGCGAGCAGCAGGGCGGCGAGCAGCGGGGCCGCGCGCAGTGGGGCGGCGCGCAGCAGGGTAGCGTGCGCGATTGTGGCGATCGGGCGGGCAAGGCGGCTGGGGCGAGTGGTCATCATGCTGGTCAATGTTGCACGGATGCTTTGGCGGAGCACGGCTGGCCGTGGCCTTGCGGCTGGTTTGTCGTTTTGTAATGTCGGGCAAACCGGCTTGACCCGGCGGCGAAACCATCGCTCCTGCTTTGACATGGAGAGCAAGCTAGGGCTGCGCATTCTGCTGATCGAGGACGATGGCCGCACCGCCGATCTGGTGCGCGCGGGGCTGGCACCCGAAGGTCACGATATCGTGGTGGCGTTGGATGGGCGGACCGGGCTGCTGCGCGCCGGCGGCGAGGCGTGGGATATGATCATCGTTGATCGGATGTTGCCGGGGCTCGATGGGTTGGGGCTGGTGCGGATGCTGCGTGGTGCGGGTATTACCACCCCTGCCCTGTTCCTGACCGCGCTCGGCGGGGTGGATGACCGGGTGGACGGGTTGCGCGCCGGCGGCGATGATTATCTGGTCAAGCCGTTCGCGATCGCTGAATTGAGCGCGCGGATCGCCGCCCTGATGCGCCGGGGTAACGCGAAGCCGGCGGATACCGTGCTGCGGGTGGCGGATTTGACGCTGGATCGGCTGTCACGCGAGGTCAGCCGGGCGGGGCAGCGGATACCGCTCAAGCCGCGTGAGTTCGCGCTGCTCGATTACATGATGCGCCATGCCGGGCAGGTGGTGACCAGGACGATGCTGCTGGAGGCGGTGTGGGATTTTCATTTCGACCCGCAGACCAGTGTGGTGGAGTCTCATATTTCGCGGCTGCGCGGCAAGATCGACCGGGGTCATGCTGTGGAACTGGTGCAGACGATCCGCGGTGCGGGCTATCGGCTGGGCGATGCGGCCTAGGCTGTTTCAGACCACCAGCGTGCGGCTCGCGGCGCTGGGCGTGGGCCTGGCTTCGGCGAGTGCGGCGGTGGTGTTCGGGGTGATCTATCTCGGTACGCTGGGGGCGTTGCGCACGACGCT
Organism: Acidiphilium sp. 34-64-41; assembly: GCF_002282635.1. Lineage (NCBI taxonomy): Bacteria > Pseudomonadati > Pseudomonadota > Alphaproteobacteria > Acetobacterales > Acidocellaceae > Acidiphilium > Acidiphilium sp. 34-64-41. The sequence goes on from NZ_NCJX01000009.1 coordinate 12,055, forward strand.
GGATACCGACATCGACAACGAGATCAGTGAAATCATGGTGTTTGGCGCGCGGACGCCGCCGGGTGTGATCGCGGCCGGGGTGCGCGCGGCGATTGCCGAGCCGCCGACCGGGACGTTTTTCCGGCTCGACGATGCGCAGGGGCGGCTGATCGCGGGGGATCTGACGCTGCCGATGCCGTCACCGGGCTGGCATGATCTGGTGGCGCAGCATGGCGCGGCGCTCGCCGGGCATATTCGGGTGCTGCGCGCGCGGGTCGAGCGGATCGGCGGCGGTGGTACGCTGCTGGTGGCGGCGGATGCGACCATGCTGGATGAGTTGGATGAGTTGATCCGGCGCAGCTTTCTGATCGGGTTCGGGATTACGCTGGCGATCGGGCTGGCGGCGGGGATCGGGTTCGGCCGGCGGGCGTTGGCGCGCGTCGAGGCGGTGAGTGCGGCGGGCGAGGAGATCATGGCGGGGGATTTTACCCGGCGCATCCCGCTGTCGGGATCAGGCGATGAGTTCGATCATCTGGCGCGCGGCATCAATGCGATGCTGGCGCGGATCGAGCAGTTGATGGGCAATATCCGCGCGGTGGGTGACGAGATTGCGCATGATCTGCGCTCGCCGCTGGCAAGGCTGCGGGAATCGCTGGAGTTGATGCTGCGCGGCGGTGATCCGGCGGTGTTGCCGGCGGCGCTCACTGATGCGATCGCGCAGGTGGATGCCGCGTTGGCGTTATCGGCGGGGATTCTGCGGCTGGCCCAGATCGAGAGCGGGGCGCGCCGGGCGTCGTTCGCGATGTTGGATTTATCGCGGTTACTTGAGGATATCGCTGAGACGTATGAAACCGTCGCGGAGGATGCGGGGGCGGTGCTGACCGCGCGGATTGCGCCAGACCTGGCGCTGGCGGGCGATGCCGCGCTGCTCAATCAGTTGTTCGCCAATCTGATCGAAAACGCGATCACCCACGGCGGGCCGGGGACTGCGATCATCGTGACGGCTGGGCGGGATGATGGGGGGATTGCGGTGAGCGTGGCGGATGACGGGCCGGGGATTCCGCCCGAGCGCCATGCCGAGGCGCTGCGGCGGTTCGGGCGGCTGGATGCGAGCCGCTCGCGCGAGGGGCATGGGCTGGGGCTGGCGCTGGTGGCCGCCATCGTCGGGTTGCACGACGGCACGATGGTGCTGCGTGCGTCGCGGGATGATGCTGAGCGGCCGGGGCTGAGGGTTGCGATTTCGTTTCCGGTTGCGGGGTGAGGGTTGGGTGGCGCTGATCAGAGCATGGCGGCGAAATCGGTGATGCCGAGGGAGGCGGCGGCTTCGGTGATCTGGGCGAGGGTGAGATTATCGATCGGGATACCATCACGCGTGCGCTGTGCCGCGTGGGCGCGTTCGGGGTCGCCGGGGAGTTGGATCTGATCGAACCCCGGCGCGCGGCGGGCGGCGGTGAGATGGGCGCGGGTGGCGGCGACGCCTTCGGCGACACGGGCGACGCCGCCGAGGGCATCGAGGTTGATCAGCACGGCGAACATGCTGTTGAGGATGCTGTCCTGTTCGGGTTCGTCCGCGCGCTGGCCGCCGGCGACCGCGCCGGCCATGATTTCGCACATGATGGCGAGGCCGGAGCCTTTGTGCAGGCCGAAGGTTTGCAAGGCGCCCTCGTTGCGATCGATCAGGGGGACGGGATCGGTGGTGGGTTGGCCCGCGGCATCGATCAGGCAGGCTTCGGCGACCGGTTCGCCCTTGTTGCGGGCGATGCGGACCTTGCCGTGGGCGATTGTGGTCGTCGCCATGTCGAGCACCACGGCACCGCCCGGCGCGGGCACCGCGGTGACGAAGGGGTTGGTGCCGAGGCGGGGTTCGCCGCAGCCGAACGGGGCCGAAATCGGGTGATGGTCGGCGACGTTGACATAGGCGATGAAGCCCATGCCGGCGGTGGCGGCCTGTTCGCCATAGGTGCCGATGCGGCCGATATGGGCGCTGTTGCGCAGGCTGAGGGTGACGGCGCCGATCTCGCGCGCGCGGACGATGGCACGCGCGACCGCTTCATGCGCCATGTGCGCGCCGAAGCCGCGCCGGGCATCGAACACCAGGATGGCGCCGGCATCGGTGATGGTGGCGAGCGATTGGTTGGGGATGAGTTTGCCTTCACGCAGCATTCGCACATAGGCGGGCAGCATGCCGACGCCGTGGCTGTCGTGCCCGGCGAGGTTGGCGCGGACCAGGTGATCGGCGATCAGGCGGGTTTCGGCGGGATCGCTGCCCATGGCGGCGACGATGCGTTCGGTCGCGGCGCGCAGGCGGGCGGGGTCGATGCGGCGCATCAGGGATTGCCGATGGCGGAAAAGCGGGTCGGCAGCAGGATCTGGTTGGTGACGTTGGCGACGATCTGGCCGTTCTGCTCGGTTTCGGCGCGCTTGGTGATCCATTCCGGATCGGTCTGGAAGGCGAGCCATTTGGTCTCGCGCTCGGCGAGGGAGTCCCATTCGAGCAGATAGGTCAGGTCGAGATTGGAATCGCCGATCACCGTGGTCCAGAACCCGGTCTGGCGGATGCCGTGCTTGCGCCAGATCGGCAGGGTGATGGTCTCGAACCGGGTGAGCAGGTCCGGCAGGCGGCCCGGCATGCAGCGATAGAGGCGGAGTTCATGGATCATTTTGGGCGTTTCCGTGGTTGTTGGGGCAGGATGGTCGAGGGGTGAGCGGTAGGGGCAGCATCAGGTCGGTGAGGCTCTCAGCCGGTCACGCGCCAGATGACATCGCCTACGTCATCGGCCACCAGCAGCGCGCCGTCCGGGCCGGGGGTGACGCCGACCGGGCGGCCGTAGGATTCGCGTTCGTCCGGTGCCAGGAAGCCCGACAGGATATCGCGCGGCGGGCCGGACGGGCGGCCGTCTTCGAAGGGTACGAACACGACCTTGTAGCCGCTCAGCGTGCTGCGGTTCCATGAGCCGTGTTGGCCGATCGCCATGCCGGCGGGAAAGCCGGGCAGCGCACCCGCGTTCATCCAGCACAGACCGAGCGAGGCCGTGTGGCCGCCGAGCGCGTAGTCGGGGGTGACGGCGGTGGCGACGAGGGCAGTGTCCTGGGGGACGCGGTCGTCGACCGTCTGGCCCCAGTAGCAATAGGGCCAGCCGTAGAAGCCGCCTTCGCGGACCGATGTGAGATAGTCGGGCGGGGTTTCATCGCCCAGACCGTCGCGCTCGTTCACCACGGTCCAGAGTGTTTCGGTGTGCGGTTCCCAGGCCATGCCGACCGGGTTGCGCAGACCGGCGGCGAAGATGCGGGTCTGTTCGGTCTTGAGGTCGAGTTCGTGGATGGCGGCGCGGCCGGCTTCGACCGCCATGCCTTCGTCGGCGATGTTGGTGAGCGAGCCGACGCCGATGTATAATTTGGTGCCATCCGGGCTCGGCAGGAGGCTGCGCGTCCAGTGGCCGCCGCCGTTGAAACTGTTGAGCTTGCGCCCCGGTGCGGTGATGCGCGTGGCACCGGGGACGTAGGGGAACGCCACCACGCCATCGGTATTGCCGACGTAGAACGTGTCACCCACCAGCGCCATGCCGAACGGCTGGTTGAGGCCTTCGAGGAAGATTTCGCGGATTTCGGCGACGCCATCGCCATCGGCATCGCGCAGCAGGGTGATGCGGTTGGGGCTGATGCCGACCGCGGCGGCGCGCTGCATGGTGCTGAACATGGCGTAGTCGAACGCGCTTGTGATCTTGCCGGCGACGCTGATCGCTTCGGCGACCAGCACGTCGCCGTTCGGCAGCACCTGAATCCAGCGCGGATGGCGCAGGCCGGTCGCGAAGGCGTTGACGCGCAGGCCGGGGGCGGCGAGCGGCGTTCGGCCATCCGACCAACCGCGCGCGGTGGGCATTTTGAGTGTGGGCAGGCGGCCTTGCGGTTTGGCGAGCGGAATCGCCGGCGCGGTGCCCCAGGCGGGTGCGTGGGAACCGTCGCTCGCGCGGCGCACGCGCGAGGTGACCTCACCGACGACGGCGACGAGGCGTGCAAATACAGCAGAAGCGTTCAAAATCTTGCTCTCCGTTGGGGGCGGGACGATCGGGCGGATTCATAGGCCCGCGTTCGTCGTTGGTCGAGCCATCCCCAAGTGGAGAGCGTTGCGCGCTACTGGTTCATGGGGCCGATTGATCGAAGGATTCCAGCGCCTCGGCGGCGTACATCGCGGACGGGCCGGCCCCCATGTAGATGGCGACGCCGAGTGTTTCGGCGATTTCGGCGCGGGTGGCACCGGCGCGCGCGGCATCGCGGGCGTGATAGGCGATGCAGGGCTGGCAGCGGGTGGCGACGCCGATGGCCAGGGCGATGAGTTCCTTGGTCTTGGCATCGAGCGCGGTGCCGCCGTGCGCGGCCTTGGCGATGGCGCCGAAGGCTTTCATGACATCGGGGTTGGCTTCGCGCAGGTCGCGCACGCCGCCGTCCATCGCGGTGATGATTTTTGCCCAGTCTTCGATCATGGCACGTCCTTTTCGGGGGTGGTTGATTGGCGGGCAGGATGCGCGGGGCGGGCTGGGTTGTCGTTGATCGAGATCAAGCGGGTGGCGCGCTGCGTCAGCCGGGCAGTGTGATCAGAGCCTGGGCGCCGGTGCGATCGGGGCGGTTGGACAAATGCAGCGTGCCGCCGTGGGCTTCGATGATTTCGCGGGCGAGGACGAGGCCGATGCCGCTGCCGCCGGGTTTGGTGGTGAAGCCGGGGACGAACAGGTTTTCGGTCTGCGGCAGGCCCCTGCCCTCGTCGATGATCGCGATGCGGATGTGCGGGGCGGCGATTTCGAGCGTGATGTCGACCGCGCCGCCGGCTTCGAGCGCGGCATCGGCGGCGTTGCGGATCAGGTTGATCAGCGCCTGTTCGATCTGCGCGGGATCGAGCATGGTCTCGTTCGTAGGGCCGATGGCGGTGCGGATCGGCACGCGGGTTTCGAGGGCGGCGATGCGGTGCAGCAGCGGGCCGAGTGCGGCGGGTTCGGGCATCGGCGGTGGCAGGCGGGCAAGGTCGGCGTAGCGGCGGATGAAGCCGGCCAGGCTGCGGGTGCGGCGCTCGATCAGGGCGAGGCCGTCGCGTATCTGGCGCGGATCGGCCGCGTGGCGTTGCAGGGCTTCGGCGGTCGCCTGGATCGGGCCGAGCGAATTGCCGGTTTCGTGGCTGAGCACGCGGATGAGCCCGCGCCAGACCCGGCGTTCCTCATCGCGCAGGGCACGTGACAGGTCGCTCGCGACCAGCACCAGATGATCGCGCCCGCCGCGCCGGAAGCGGACGCGCCGGACGTGCCACGGGCCGGTGCCGCCGGGCAGAGCGGTGTCGAACCGGGTGGGGCCGTTGGGGTCGAGCCATGGCGCGATGCCGAGCGGTTCGGGGTGCAGGCCGGTCAGGAATTCGGCATCGGTGCCGAGCAGCGTGCCGGCGGCGTCATTGCCGCCGATGATGGTGCCGCGCGGGCCGATCACGATGATCGCGAGATCGACCGCGCCGAGCAGCTTGCCGAGCAGCGCATCGGATTCGATGCCGGCGCGGCGGGTGCCCATCAGGGCGTCGGCCAGCGCGTTGACGGCCGCGAAGGCCGCGCCGAGCGCACCGCGCGCCGCGATGGCGCGGAGTGTGTAGTCACCATCGCGCAAGCCGAGCAGCAGGGCGGCGAGCTGGCGGTAGCCGCGGTCCGCCCGGCGGCGTGCCAGGGCATAGCCGCAGGCGACGCCGATCATCAGGGCACCGAAGATGGGAGCACCGATGATGAGTGCCGCGACGCCGATCACGTGCGCAGCTGCGACAGGCGCCGGTAGAAGGCGCTGCGCGAGAGGCCCAAGCGTCGGGCCGCGCGTTCGGCATCGCCGCCCGCCTCGGCCATGGCGCGATGGATCAGGTAGCGCTCGGCTTGATCCAGCGTCATGTGTTCGATCGGGGTTGCGGCGACCGGGCCGAGGCGCAGATGCGCGGCCCCGATCAGATCGTGGTCGGCGAGCAATACGGCGCGCTCGACGACGTGGGATAATTCCCGCACGTTGCCCGGCCAGGGGTGGTTCGAGAGCGCGGCCAGGGCATCCGGGGCGAAGCCGGTGACGGTGCGGCCGTGGCGGGTGGCCGAGGCGGCGAGGCAGTCGGCGGCGAGCAGAAACACGTCATCGCCTCGTGCGCGGAGCGGCGGCAGGGCAATTTCGACGGTGTTGAGGCGGAACAGCAGATCGCGCCGGAAGCGGCCGGCCTCGATCAACTGGTGCAGATCGGCGTTGGTGGCGGCGATGACGCGGACATCGACGCGGCGGGGTGTCGCCTCGCCGAGGCGGGTGATCATGCCGTCTTCGAGCACGGAGAGCAGGCGGGCCTGGGTGGCGAGGCTGGCGTTGCCGATTTCATCGAGGAACAGGACGCCGCCGTTGGCGATTTCGAACCGGCCGATCCGGTCGGTTTTCGCATCGGTGAAGGCACCGCGGGTATGGCCGAACAATTCAGACTCGATCAGGCTTTCCGGCACGGCACCGAGATCGAGCGTGACGAAGGGTTTGTCGCGGCGATGCGACAGGGCCGCGATGTGGCGCGCGATGAGGCCCTTGCCGGTGCCGCTTTCCCCGGTGATCAGCACCGAGACATCGGCCGGGGCGATTTTTTCGACCATGGTGAGGACCGCGCGCATCGCGGCGGAGGTGGCGATGATATCGCCCTGGGCGGCCGGGTGGGTGAGGCTGGCCGCGGTGCGGCGGGCGCGCGCGAGGGCGAGCTGGCTGCGCAGCACGGTGATCAGGCGGGTGTTTTCCCAGGGTTTTTCGAGGAAATCGGCCGCACCGGCGCGGAGCGCGCGCACCGCGAGATCGACCGAGCCCCACCCGGTCAGCACCACCACCGGCAGGTCGGGGTGGATTGTTTTGACCGAGGCGAGCAGGCGCATGCCATCGTCGCCGGAGGTGGTGTCGGTTGCGAAATTGAGGTCGAGCAGCAGGGCGTCGATGCCGCCGGCATCGAGCAGCAGGGCGGCCTCGGCGGGGGATGCGGCGCCTTTGGTGGTGAAACCTTCGGCGCGCAGCACCAGGGCCAGGGCTTCGCGGATATCGGCCTGATCATCGGCGATCAGGATTGTGCCGGCCGATTCAACCATGGTTGGCGATCGGCGGCGGGGTGGTGAGCAGGATGACGAGCCGGCGGTTCACGAAGCGTCCAGCATGGATTTCACCGGCGTGTTGGCCGCAAGCGAGGCCGGCTTCCACGCCGCGCCCAGCACGATCGCGCTGACCACGATCACCGCGGTGATGAACACCAAGGGTTCGATCCGCCCGATTTCGAACAGCAAGGGCGACATCGCCCGGATCAATAGATAGCCACCCAATGCACCGCCCCCCAGACCGAACGCGAGTAGCCAGGCCGCATCGCGCAAGGCGAGGCGCAGCAGCCGCGCCGGGCTTGCGCCCAGCATTGCCCGCATGCCGAATTCCGGCAACCGGGCGCGGGCGACGAAGGCGTTTACCGCATAGACGCCCAGCCCCGCCACCACCAGGGCGATGAGCGCGAAACTCACCGCGAGCCACGCCGCGAGGGTGCGGAACGCGGTGTCGATGAAGATCAGCCGCCGGTAGGGCAGCACCCGGCTGACCACCGCACCGGGGACCGCGGCCGCAACCGCTGACGTGACCCGTTGTTCGGCGGCCAGAACGCTGCCCCGATAGCGCACCACCAGATGGACTTCCTGCAGGGTCGCGCCGGGAAATTTCACCGACGCCACCGGGAAATAGATCGTCCCCGGTATCTGGTGCCAGGGTGCTACCCGCCAGACCACCGGATTGGTCACACCGACGATGCGGTATTTGCCGAGCCCGTACAAATTCACGGTTTTGCCGATCACGCGCTCGGTCCCGAAGACGCGTTGTGCCAGACCGGCGCCGACGATCATCACCCTCGCCCCGCTGCGATACGCGGCGGTGGTGATCCGCTGACCTGCCCGCAATGCTATGCCCATGGTGCGAAAATATCCGTGATCCGGCGTCACCATATTCGCATGGAACCGGCGTGCGTGGGGGTCATCGCTGCTCATCAGTGAATAATAATGCTCCTGCGAAAACGGGTAGGCGGCAAAGCCGAAGCCACCGACGGCGGTGATGCCGGGCTGTCTGGCCACGCCCACCTCGATCGCGGCGAGGGAGCCGGTGTTCGCCGCCGTTTGCGGCAACAGCACAGAAGCGATCAGCCGGTGCGCCGGCTGAAATCCGAGCGGGCGGCTCAGGGCGGCGTACAGGCTGCCGCCGAGTGCGAAACTCGCGATCAATAAAGCCAGGGCGAGCATCACCTGCACGACCCCCATCAGCCGCTGCGCGCCCCTGGCGCCGCGGCCCATGGTCGCGGTGCCGCCGCGGCCGATGGTTTGCCCCGACGTCCGGCGCGACAGCTGTACCAGCGGGATCGCGGTGATCACCAGGACCGATATCAAGGTGAGCGCGAGTGCCGCCAGCACCTCGGGCCAGCCGAAGCTGAAGTGGAACGGCATCACCCCGATCGCAGCCCCTAATGGGGCGATGCCGCCGCGCTCGGCGACGAACCCGATGGCGAGCGCCAGCACGGCGACGGCGATGCCGATCGGCACCTGTTCGAGCAGGAGCAGGCGCATCACGGCGGCGCGCGAGGCGCCGATGACGCGGCGCAAGCGGTATTCGTTGATCCGCCCGCGCTGGCGGACCAAGGCGAGGTTGGCGGCATTGGCAATCGCCAGGGCCAGCAGCAGCAGAGCCATGCCCTGCAGCACGAGCGGCAGGACAGCGAGGCTATCGTCCCCGATCAGGACCGGCCGTAGCAAGCGCGCGTCGAGAATATCCATGCCAGCGGAGGCGGCGGTATTTTGATGCTGATATTCCAGCACGAAGAGTTTCGCCTCGTCGATCTGCCGGTCGAGCGCGGCCAACGTGACCCCCGGCGCCAATCGGGCGACGCCGAACTCGTTGACATTCTGCATGATCGGCCGGGCCATGGGCAGCGCCACGACTTCGAGGACATCCTTGTGAAAGGCAAACGCGTAATCGCGCGGCAGCACACCGACGATCCGCTTCGCGCCCGCGCCCACATCGATCGTGCGGCCGATCACCGAGGCTGCGCCACCGAACGCCGCCTGCCAGAATTTGTAGGATATCATCGCTTCCGGCGGGCCGCCCTTCTGGCCTGAGTCGAGGCCCGGCAGCGCGCCCAGAGCCGGCACCAATCCCAACGTGCGGAACCAGGATGGCGTGACCTGCGCGTAGGAGACGCCGCGCGCGACGCCGCCGATCATCGCCGTCGCTTCACCACCCTGCACATAGAGCCCGATATCCTGGATGCCCTTCAAGGATTGCGCGAGCCTGACATAATCGTCCGGCGAGATCAGGGGTTGGGTCAGCCCGGTCCGCGGTCGCATATGGCGGAGCACCACGAGCCGGCCGGGATCGTGATATGGCAGGGGGGCGACATAGACATCGTAGACAAGACCGAACGCCACCGCATTTGCCCCCACCGCCAGCGCCAGCATCACCACGGTTGCGACGGCGAAGAACGGCCGGCGCACCAGGCCGCGATACGCCGTTGCGGCATCGTTTGCCATGGCGCCGATCATCATGCGGCGCCCGGCAGATGATCATCTTCCTTGTGCAGCGCCACCACCGCTTCGCCGAAGCTTTCGTCGACCACCTGGCCGTCGGAGAGCCGGACGATGCGGCGGGCGCGGCGGGCGTAGTGCAGGTCGTGCGTGACCATCAGGATGGTCGCACCCTTGTTCGTGTTCAGATCTTCGAGCAGCGCCATCACCGCCTCGCCGGCTTTGGAATCGAGGTTGCCGGTGGGTTCGTCGGCGAGGATGATGTCGGGCTCGGTCACCAGGGCGCGGGCGATCGCGACGCGCTGCTGCTGGCCGCCCGATAGTTGCGCGGGGTAGTGCTGCGCGCGGTGGGCCATGCCGATGTCCGACAGGATGGCGGCGACCCGCTCATCGCGCGCGGCCTTGGCGATGCCGCCGCGATAGATCAGCGGCAGGGCGACGTTTTCCGCGACGCTCAGATCGCCGATCAGGTTGAACGCCTGGAACACGAAGCCGATGTGGCGGTTGCGGAAAATGGCGCGGTCGCGTTCACGCAGATGCGCCGCATCATGGCCGGCCAAGCGATAGACCCCGGCGGATGGATCATCGAGCAGGCCGAGGATCGCCATCAGGGTCGATTTGCCGCATCCCGACGGGCCGGTGACCGCGACGTATTCGCCGCGCTTGACCGCGAGATCGACCCCGGCCAGCGCATGGGTTTCGACCTGATCGGTGCGGTAGATTTTTTTCAGATCGATCACGTCGATGACGGTTTCGGTCATGGTCACTTCTCCTGATGCGGGGCGTGCGTGGTTAAAATCGTCGAGATGCGGCGCACCAGCAACGGTGTCGCGCTGCCGGCCGCCTGGGCGAGGCCGGTTTCGTGGTCGATGGCGGCAACCACCGCGGCGTGCAGCGCCAGTTGCGCGGACAGGAGCGCCTGGCGATCGGCGATCAGGTCGCTCGCGCTGATCAGGCCGGCGCGCACGCCATCCGCCGCCGCCTGCACCGCGCGGGCCGCCGCCGTTGCCGCAGCACGGGCGGCGGCGAGGCGGGCGCGATCGAGCAGGACGGCGAAATAATCGGTCCGCACCGTGCGGATCACGGTGAGCCGCGCGGTTGCGGCGTTGGCCGCCGCCGCGTCGCGCCGGGCACGGGCCTGATCGACCGCCGCGCGGGTCGCGCCGCCGGAAAAGACGTTCCAGTTCATCTGCACCGTCACCGCATTGCCCTGTTGCAGCGAATAGGCCGGGCCGGTGATGCCCTGGCCGAAAAAGGCATAGCCCGCGCGGCCACCCTGGGCGGTATGGGTGTGCTGCAACTGGAGCGAGATGCTCGGCAGGTAGGCCCCACGCGCCGCCGCGATCAGCGCCGCATCGTCGTGCACGGTGAGTTTTGCCGCCGCGAGGGTCGGGTTGCCGCTGGCGGCGCGGGCGAGCCAGGTGGCGATGCGGCCGGGTGCCGGCAGGGCCAGGGCGACAGGGAGCGCCCCGCTTACCTGCACCTGATCGCCGGTGAGTGCCGCCAAGGTCTCGCGGGCGGCGATCAGGCTGGTCTGGGCCTGGACCACCTGTGCCTCGATCGAGCGAGCGGCGGCGCGGGATTCATCGGCGCCGATCACCCCGTCCATGCCGGCGCGGTAACGCGCTTCGGCATCGTGATATTGCAGCGCGAAGCCCCGTGCCGCCGCGCGCAGCGAGGCCAGATCATCGCTGGCGGCCAGCACCGCGACGTAATCGGTGATCACCCGGACGTTCAGAGCCTCGAGCCGGGCCTGATAGGTGGCGGCGGCTTGCTGCACGGAAAATCCGGCGGCTTGGAGGGTTTTGATCTGGCTCCAGTCGAACAGGGTCTGGCTCAGCGTGGCCTGCCAGGTGGAGACGCCGATCCGCTGATCCTGGCGGGTCGGCTCGAAGCCGCTGCCGTAGAAATCGGCACCTTCGAACGCCTGGTTCTGCGGCCCGGCCGCCGCCGCGACGGTGAATTGCGGCAGCAGCGCCGCGAGGGCGGTGGGTTGCGCGGTGGCCGCCGCGCGCAGCTGTGCGGAGGCCGCCAGAAATGCCGGATCGTTCGCGCGCGCCGCCTGCCAGACGGTCCATAGGCTCGCGGCGTGGGCGTTGCCCGGCAGGGCGGCTGCCAGCGCCATGAGGACCCCTGCCCGCCTCATCGGATGCGGATCATCGGTTTGCCGACGAAACTGCCGGTATCGGACACGATGATCCGGTCCCCGGCGTGCAGACCCGCGAGCACCTGGATGGCGTTGGCCGAGGTGGTACCAAAACGGACGCGGACCGGGATGGCCTTGTGTCCGCCATCGACCAGCCGATACACGATGGCCGCGCTATCGGGCCGCGCATCGACCGGCCGGGCGACCGAGAGCGTGTTGGCGATGGTCGTGACATCGATATCGCCCAGCACCGCGAGATCGGGCCTGGTGCCGGGGGGCAGATGCGTCGGCAGTTTCACATCGACCCGCACGCTGCCGTGCTCGACCGCGGGCGAGACGCGGGTGACGATGCCTGTGATGCGACTTTCGCCTTGATCGTTCAGGCGGATGCTGGCCGATTGGCCTGAAGCGACCTCGCCCGCCTCGCTCGGCGCGACATCGAGCGCCGCCTTCAGATCGGCGAGGCTCGCGATTTTTGCGACGGCGCCGCCCAAGGCCAGGGTCTGACCCGGCTGGGCCGCGACGCTCTGCACCACGCCGGCCTCACCCGCGCCGACCGCGAGGGACGCGACATTGGCCTGCGCTTCCGCCAACGCCGCCTGAAACGCCGCGAGCCGCGCCTGTTGGGCCGCGAGCTGGGCCGCCTGATTGCGCGCGAAGGCGGCGATGCGCTGCTGGGTCAGCGCCACCTGTTCGCGCGCGGTCGCGGCTTCGAGGATGGTTTTGCGATAGTCGAGCTGCGCCACGACGTGTTCGGCCGCGAGGCCGCGTTCGGCCTGGGCGCGCAGGGCGGCGGCCTCGGCGGCGGCGCGGGCGGTGGCGCGTTCGGCCGCCAGGGTCAGGCGCGTGTTATCGAGCGTGGCGGCCAGCGAGGCGCGGGTTGCCTTGGCATCAGCCAGATCCGATTGTGCGGCGATCAGGGCGGATCGCAGATGCGGATTGACCAGCCGGACCAAGACGCTCGACCGGGTGACCACATCGCCCGGCCGCACCAGCACGCGCGCCACGACGCCGGGCACCGATGCCGTGACGAAACGTTCCCCACGCGGCCGCAGCACGCCGGGCGCCTGCACCCGCACGAGGAACCGCCCCTGCCGCACCTGCGCGATGACCAGCGAATCGCGCGCGACCGATGGGCCGGAGGGTAGGATGACCACGAGGGCTGCGACCAGAGCGAGGCCGAGGACGGCAAGTGCCGCCAAAGTGGCGCGGCGCTGGCGCAGCACGCGGCGCTGGACGCGTTCGGGGATTTGGAAATCAGGCATCGTGGCTCCCAGGCGGTTACATCGCTGAGAGCAAATCCTGTGCCATGCGGGGTTGGCGTGGATGGCGCGGCAAAGCGGGATGGATTTGGCCGTGGGTGCGCGCCCGCGATCCCGATCATGGGATTACGATCCCGTTTTCGGATTTGAAGCGTCGACGGGTCAGGGCTGGTTGGGGCCGATGCGGCCGGTCTATCCGGTGATCGGGCGCGGCGCGGGTTCGATCACGGCGAGTTCGGCGCCATCTTCCACCAGATCGCCGACGGCGCATGACAGGGCAGTCACCACGCCGCCGCGCGGTGCGGTGATGCGGAACTGCACCTTCATCGCCTCGACCGTGACCAGCAGGTCGCCCGCCGCCACGGTATCGCCGGGTGCGACGCCGACGCCGATGACGCGGCCGGGCATGGGTGTGGTGACCAGGCCGCTGGCGGCGTGCGCGGTGCCGGTGCCGGCGAACGGATCGACGATGCGAAGCGCGTGGCGCGCGCCATCGGCAAAGATCACGATATGGTCGTGCTGTGCGGGATCGGTGTGGCGCAGGGCGGTGAGCGTGGTGGTGAGACGATCGATGGTGATGGCGAGGCGGTCGTCCGCCAGGACCGCGATGGCTGCGGTGGTGCTGGCGCCGGCGTGATCGATCGTGAGTTGGCCCGCGGCGGCGGGGTGGATGCGGATGTCGAATTGCGCCGTGCCATCATCGAAGGTGACATCCTGATAGGCCGGACCGTTCAGGCGCCAGGCGGATTTCAGTGTCCAGGGCGAATGCGGGTCGGATGGTGCGGCGTGGCGGGGCAGGTCGTGCAGCCAGCGGTGCGCGGCGGCGGCGATGACGGCGGGTGATGCCGGCGCGGCGGGGGCGAGCAATACGTGTTCATGGCGGGCGATGAAGCCGGTATCGAGGTCTGCGGCGGCGAAATCGGGGTGGCCGATGATCCGGCGCAGCAGGGGCAGGTTGGTGCGCACGCCATCGATTTCGAGTGCGGCCAGCGCGCGGGCGAGATGGCGGATCGCGCTGTCCCGATCGTGGTCCCAGGCGATCAGCTTGGCGATCATCGGGTCGTAATGGATCGAGACCGCATCGCCCTGGCGCACCCCGGCATCGATGCGGATATGCGCCGAGGGTTCGGGCAGGCGCAGATGATGGATGGTGCCGGTCGAGGGTGCGAAATCGCGCAGCGGGTCTTCGGCGTAGAGGCGGATTTCGATGGCGTGGCCGGTGCGTTCGATCTCGTTTTGGGTCAGCGGCAGCGCCTCGCCGGCGGCGACGCGGAATTGCCATTCGACCAGATCGAGCCCGGTGATCAGCTCGGTGACCGGGTGCTCGACCTGCAGGCGGGTGTTCATTTCCATGAAATGGAAATCGCCGCCCTCGGCGATGAACTCGACCGTGCCGGCGCCGACGTAATCGATCGCGCGGGCGGCGGCACAGGCGGCTTCGCCCATGGTGAAGCGCTGATCGTCGGAGATCAGCGGGGCTGGCGCTTCCTCGATGATTTTCTGGTGGCGGCGCTGGATCGAGCAGTCGCGCTCGAACAGCGAGACGACGTTGCCGTGCGTATCGGCGAACACCTGGATTTCGATGTGGCGGGGCCGGGTGAGGTATTTTTCGATCAGGATCTGATCATCGCCGAACGCGGCGCGTGCCTCGCCCTTGGCGAGATCGAGTGCCGCGGCGAAATCGGCCGGCGCGGTCACGATGCGCATGCCCTTGCCGCCGCCGCCGGCGGAGGCCTTGATCAGCACGGGATAGCCGATGGATGCGGCATGAGCGGCCAAGCGGTCGGGCGCCTGATCGGTGCCGTGATAGCCGGGCACCAGCGGCACCCCTGCCCGCTCCATCAGGGATTTGGCGGCGGATTTCGAGCCCATCGCGCGGATTGCGGCGGCGGGCGGGCCGATGAAGATCAGGCCGGCGGCGGTGCAGGCTTCGGCGAAGGCCGCGTTTTCGCTGAGAAACCCATAGCCCGGGTGGATCGCCTGCGCGCCGGCCTCGCGCGCGGCGGCGATGATGCGGGCACCATCGAGATAGCTGTCGCGCGCGGCGGCCGGGCCGATCGCGACGGCGGCATCGGCCAGGGCGACATGGGCGGCGGATCCATCGGCTTCGGAGAATACCGCGATGCTGCGGATGCCCATGCGGCGCGCGGTGCGGATGATGCGGCAGGCGATTTCGCCGCGATTGGCGATCAGGATTGTGTCGAACATCATGGCTCAGTCGCTCCGCCAGGACGGGGTGCGTTTTTCGAGGAACGCCGCCAGACCCTCGCGCCCTTCGGCCGAGGCGCGGCGCTCGGAAATCAACCGCGCGGTGCGCGCGATCAGCGCCGGATCGATCGGGCGATCCGCCACTTCGGCGATCAGCGCCTTGGCGGATGCCTTGGCCTGCGGGCCGCCGCGCTGCAGGGCGGCGATCAGCGCATCGCGCGTGGCATGGAGGGCTTCGGGGGCGACCACCTCATGCACCAGACCGATGCGATGCGCGGTCTCGGCGGTGAAAATCTCGCCGGTCTGGAAATAGCGCCTGGCCTGGCGCGCGCCGATCGCTTCGATCACGTAGGGGCTGATCACGGCGGGGATCAGGCCGAGGCGGACCTCGGAGAGGCTGAATTTGGCATCGGTGGTGGCGATGGCGATATCGCAGCAGGCGACCAGGCCGACGCCGCCGCCGAAGACGCCACCCTGGACCAGGGCGATCGTCGGTTTGGGCATGGTGTAAAGCGCGTGCATCAGGCGGGCGAGGTCCTGCGCGTCCGCCAGGTTCTGATCGGGCGTGTAGGCGGCGCTTCGGCGCATCCAGTTCAGATCGGCACCGGCGGAAAAACTCTTGCCGCGACCTTGCAGGACCATCAGGCTGATCTCGGCATCGGTCGCGACCTTGGCGAGGATGCCGATCAGGCCGATGATCATGGCATCGTCGAAGGCGTTGTGCAGATCGGCGCGGTCGAGCGTGACGGTGGCGATGCCGAGGCCGTCGAGGCGGAAATCGATGGGACCGTTCATGGTCATCACATCCGGAACAGGCCGAATTGGGTCGGCGGCACGGGGGCGTTGAGACTGGCGGACAGGCCGAGGCCGAGCACCATGCGGGTATCGGCGGGGTCGATCACGCCATCGTCCCACAGGCGGGCGCTGGCGTAGTAGGGGTGGCCCTGGGTTTCGTATTGCGCGGCGATCGGGGCTTTGAACTCGGCCTCGTCGGCTTCACTCCAGGTGCCGCCCTTGGCCTCGATGTTGTCACGCCGGACCTGCGCCAGCACCGCCGCCGCCTGGGCGCCGCCCATGACGGAGATGCGCGCGTTCGGCCACATCCACAGAAAGCGCGGATCATAGGCGCGGCCGCACATGCCGTAATTGCCGGCGCCGAACGAGCCGCCGATGATGATTGTGAATTTCGGCACGTTGGCGGTGGCGACGGCGGTGACCAGCTTGGCGCCATCCTTGGCGATGCCGCCGGCCTCGTATTTCCGGCCGACCATGAAGCCGGTGATGTTTTGCAGGAAAATCAACGGAATGCCGCGCTGGGCGCAGAGCTCGATGAAATGCGCGCCCTTTAACGCGGCTTCGGAAAACAACACACCGTTATTGGCGATGATGCCGACCGGATAGCCCCAGAGATGCGCGAAGGCGGTGACCAGCGTGGTGCCGTAGCGCTGCTTGAATTCGTCGAACGACCCGTCATCGACGATCAGGCGGATCACCTCGCGCACGTCGTACTGGGCGCGCGGATCGGCCGGGATGACGCCGTAAATATCGTCCGGCGCGCCGGGCGGCGGGCGCGGGGTGCGCAGCGCGGGCGCCGGTGGCTTGGCGAGGTTGAGCGACGCCACGATGCGCCGGGCGATGCCGAGCGCGTGCGCATCGGATTCGGCATAGTGATCGGCGACACCGGACAGCCTGGTGTGGACATCGGCCCCGCCGAGGTCTTCGGCCGTGACGATCTCGCCGGTGGCGGCTTTGACGAGCGGCGGGCCGGCCAGGAAAATCGTGCCCTGGTCGCGCACGATGATGCTTTCATCCGCCATGGCGGGAACATAGGCACCACCGGCGGTGCAGGAGCCCATGACCACCGCGATTTGGGGAATGCCGGCGGCGGACATCGTGGCCTGATTGTAGAAGATCCGGCCGAAATGCTCGCGATCGGGGAAGACATCGTCCTGGTTCGGCAGGTTGGCACCCCCGGAATCGACCAGATAGAGGCAGGGCAGCCGGTTCTGTGCCGCGATCGCCTGGGCGCGCAGGTGTTTTTTCACGGTGATCGGGAAATAGGTGCCGCCTTTGACCGTCGCATCGTTCGCGACGATGACGCATTCCCGCCCGGCAACCCGGCCGATGCCGGTGATGATGCCGCCGGCCGGGACCGGCTCGGGGTAGAGATCATGCCCGGCGAATTGGGAGAACTCGAGAAAGGGCGAGGCTGGGTCGATCAGCAGGCGGATGCGGTCGCGCACCAGCAATTTGCCGCGCGCGACGTGGCGGGCGCGTGCTGCTTCACCGCCGCCGGTGCGGATGGCAGCGACATCGGCCGCAAGCTGATCGACCAGGGCACGCATGGCGCTGTGGTTCTGCGCGAAGGTCGCAGCGCGACGATCGATTGCCGAGCGGAAGCCGCTCATGCCGGTTGTTGCCGCATTGTCACCGCCACCGAATCCCCCATCGTCACGCGTGACATTTTATTGCGCAGATGCGGGCGGTCGGCAAGACGGATCGACGCGATCACGGCGCCCAGATGAGCGCCAGCATCACGCGCATCTCGTGCGGCGCCGATCCTGGCAGATTGTGGCGGATTGCGTAGGACAGGCTGGGTTGCAGCGAAAAATGGCGCGCCCAGGACCAGGCGGCGCCGAGTTGCAGGCTGGTCTCGCGCGCCTGGTGGCCGGCGATGGTGCCGGCGCTGGCATCGATCGCGGCGGTCAGCAGCGTCGTGCGGGTGAAGGCGTTCGCGAGGGCGAAATGCAGCGTGGTGACCGGCTCGCCCTGGGTGCCGAGCGTGGTGTCGATGCCGGACTCGCGGCTGAGATCGAGTTCGGCGGCAATCAGGGGGTCCGGCGTCCAGCCCAGGCCGATCGAGGCGACCGGGATGGTGCCGGGCGCGGTGGTGGGGCCGGCAAAGTGTTGCTCGGCGATGCCGGCGACCGCGCGCAGGCGCAGCGCGCGACCCGGCGCGGTTTCGGCCCCGCCGAGCAGCGCGATGGTCGTGGCGTTCGAGATGCCGGCACCGGCCAGCGCACCGCTGTAGCGCGCGACATCGAGGTTCAGCCGGGCGAGCAGGCGCAGCACGCCATCGTTCGCGGTGGCGAGTTCGCCCGAGGCGCGCAGAAGCGCGCGGGCGCGGAACGGCGCCGGCAGGGTCGAGGTGGTGCGGTTGATCGTGGTGTCGCTGAACTCGATCCGGCTGGTGGTGTCGAACGCGCCGAGCGGCAGGCGAACGGCGGCCCTGCCAGCGGTCAACACGATGGCGAACGGGGCGCTGGCATCGGCCTGGCTGGTGCCGAGGGCGGATTCCTGGGTGGTGATGCGCGCGCCACCCAGGGTGAGGGTGCCGGCGCCGAACGGCACATCGAGGCCGATGCCGGCGGTGATGTTGTTGGCCGCGGCCGCCTGATCGCCTGGGTAACGGTTGATATCCGCACCGGCGAACGCGGCGAGACCAAGGGCGGCATCGCTGATCCGTACCGTGGGTTGCAGGCGGATGTTCGCACTCGCCTGGGCAGCCGCACCGGGGGCGCTGTCGAATCCGGCGGTGGTGGTGAGGCTTGGATAGACCAACAGATCGTCCGGTGTGATGCCGACGGTGATGCCGCGCGGAATGCTGTCCTGATGCAGGCGCGTCGCGGCGGTGACGCCGGCGGCGATTGAAAAGCCGGGAACCGCGATGGGGAGCAGGTCGCCGATCGATTGGGCATTTGTGGTCAGGGGACAGGATAACAGGAGGAAGGTTAAGGAAATTCTTCTTTTTTTGGAAAAAAAGAAGCAAAAAAACTTTTGTCCTTTGGGGCGGTGATGCTGGTGGGGCCGGGGGCGTGGGTTCACGGACATTTTTTGTTGCTTTTTTTCAACAGAGCGATCCTGCCGTCGTGTTCCTGCCTGGGCCTGTTCGTGCCGTCTGGTCATCGATTTCGATTGCAATCCGGTTGTATTCCCTGCCATGGTACACAACCCTTAATTGAATGTCGCTGGGAAAACAGGATTTCGTGATGCGAAGATCATCCCAGGCTGCGACCGGTGCCGAGCCGGCGATACTGACCGTGGCGATCTGCACGCATAATCGTAGCAACGCGGTGGCGCGGTGCCTGGCGGGGCTTGGGCCGCCGCATCCGGCGGTCGACGTGCTGGTGGTCGATTCCGGATCGGACGGCGATGAGGCCGAAGCCATCCTGCGGGCTGCGATGGCGCATGGGGTTGAGCATATGCGTCTTGCGTCGGTCGGGTTGAGTGCTGCCCGTAATGCCGCGCTGGCCGCCGCGCGCGGACAATGGATCGCGTATATTGATGACGACGCGACGCCCGCGGCCGACTGGGTGGTGGTGCTGCTCGCGAGCATCGCAGACGACCCCGACCTCGCCGCGACCGGCGGCATGATTCTGCCGCAATGGCAGGCGTTGCTGCCGGCGTGGTGGCCGCAATCGCTGCGGGCGGTGCTGACGATCATCGACACGGTCGAACCGGACGCCGCCGCGTGCGCCGATATCGAACCCTTCGCCGCGAATATCGCGTTCCGGCGCGATGTGTTGACGCGGTTCGGCGGCTTTCCCGCCTGCCTCGGCAGGCGCGGCACGCTGCTGCTGTCGAACGAGGAAACCTATATTCTGCGCCGCCTCCGCAAGGCGCATCTCCGGGTGCGCTTCAACCCCGCCCTGGTGGTGCATCACGAAATCGCGCGCGAGCGGTTGCGGCCGGACTGGCTGGTGCGCCGCCAGTATTGGAGCGGCGTTTCCGAGGCGGTGATGCTGGCCGCACTGGGCGAGCGGCGCATGGCGCGCGCCTGGCGGATGGCCGTTCACGCGGCGGTGCTTACGCCATGGCTGCTCTGGCCGCGGCACAGCACAAGCCAAATCGGCCTGCGCTGCAAGGCGGCGTTCGCGAGCGGCTTCGTCCGCGGCATGCTGATCGAGGCGCAGGACGGCATGGTCGCGGTCTGATGCGCAGGCTCGATATCGATCGGGCCAAGGGGCTCGCGATCACGCTGGTGGTGTTCGGGCATATCGTGGCGCGGCAGGACCCGGCGCATGTGCACTGGTATCAGCCGCTGCGCCGCGCGGTGTATGCGTTCCACATGCCGTTCTTTTTCTATCTGAGCGGCATGGTTTCATTTCTGGCCGGACATGTGAGGGTACTGCCGGCCGGCTGGGCAAGGCTGGCGGCGAGCCGCGTGCGGCGGCTGCTCGTGCCGTTCGTGTTGATGGGCGCGCTGATCATTGCGGGCAAAATGCTGGCGGCACGGTTCATGTTCGTCGATAACGCGCCGCGCAGCCTGCTCGCCGGGCTGATCGATCTGGTCTGGAACCCTGCGCGCAGCCCGGCCTATTCATTGTGGTATCTGGCCGTGCTGTGCGCGCTCAGCCTGATGACGCCGATGCTCGCGTGGGTATTGCGCGGGCGGCTGGTTCTGGTGATCGTGGTGTTCGCGGCGCTGGAATTGGCAAACCCGCCCTGGCACCTTTATCTCGCCGATCTCTGCCGCTACGGGCTGTTCTATGCGCTCGGCGTCGGTGCCGGCGCACTGGGCACGCGCTGGACCGGCTGGATCGATCGCTGGCGCTGGCCCTTGCTCGCGCTGTTCGCAACCGGCTTTGCGGCGATCGCGCTGGCGGGCCACCGCTGGCCGTTCGATGCCCGATTATTGGTGTTCGGTGTGCTCGCGATGCCGGCTCTTCATTCTTTGGTAAGGATTTCGTGGTTATCATCCGATCGTACACTGGTCACCATCGGGCGGTATTCACTCATGATCTATTTGTTCAACACGATCTTCATCGGCCTGACCAAGGGGCTGCTGCTTCATGTCACGAGCTGGAACGGCGATCATTTTCCGGCTTTCTTCGCCGCGCTGATGCTGGCGGGCATGCTCGGGCCGATCATGCTCAAGCGCACCGTTCTGCGCGCGTTTCCACCGCTCGACCGGATGACCGAGTGAACCGGCCATGGCGCGGTCGGTGGCCGTCGCGCGGTTTCTGGCAACCGTGCCGCCGGCGCTTGCTGGCAGTTTCAACGATGCGCAACTCGCCGCGATCGATCTGCATTTCGGCATGCGGTTTCGGGCCAGCCATCTGATCGATTGGCGGCGGCGGTTCGGCTTTGCGCGCTGGCGGCTTTATGCGGTGGTGCTGGTCGGCCGGGATCGCCATGCGGCGTAGCATCGTGCCAGCACGAGACCGCCGGTCAGTCCCGCGAGCCAGACGATGCGGCTCTGATAGCGGTCATGCGGGCCGGACAGGCTGCCGGTGACCACCGCATTGCCGAGCAGCGCCAGCAGCACGAGAACCGCGAGAAAGAACAGGCGATCATCGATCAGCCGGTCGTCGAGCGGCGCGGCAGCGGTACGCAACGCACGAATTCCGTGGAGGGGGCGGATGGCATGAACGATTGCCAGCAGCACGAACCCCAGGGTGGCGATGATGCCCGCGATCGTGACGGTCGCAACAATGGATGCGAGCGGCTCGCCGATCGCGAGGCGTCGGCGGGCTTGAAGACTGCCGAGGAACGCCCTTACTGCGGCGACCGGGAGATCGCGCCGGATCGTCGGCGCCGCCGTGGCGGACCATGGGCGCAGGCCGCTCCCCGGCGCAAAGGTGATCAACTGGCGCAGTGTGTCGCGCACGCCGTTGCGCAGCACGATGGCCGGGTGCGCCGCGATGGTGGCGCGGACGATCGCGTTTGTCTGGCGGATCAGGCGGATCGGGCCACCGGCGCGATACAGCGGACTGTCCGCTGTCCACAGGAACCAATCCGCGCTGTGCGCCAGATCGGCCTGATAGCGGCACAAGGCCCAGTGCCGCGTTGGGCAGTCCTGTGCCAGGGTGGTGCGCGCCGGACCATCGCTGAGCAGGCGGGCGAGCACGAAGGTGCCGCCATAGGGCGAAGGCGACACCGTGCCGGAGGCGATCACATTGACCCCGACCAGCGCGGTGACGCCGATTGCCAGCGGCAGCAGCAGACGCCTCCACTCGGGGCGTGGGCGCGCTCGGCGGCGCAGGACCAGCACGCACAGGCAGAGTCCCGCATAGATCGGCAGATTACTGAGATGCGCCATGATCGCGAGGGTGATCAGAACGGTCAGCAGACTCCGCTCACGGCGCGTCACCCGATCATCGAGCACCAGAACCGCGAACGCCAGCACCATCAGCGGGGTGAAAATATCCGGCATGATCTGCGCCGCGGTCCAGGGCAGCGCGGTCAGCAACGCGAGCGGGGCCAGCAGCAGGGCACCGGCGCCGATGCCCGAGCGGGGTACCACCATGCGCTGGGTGCGCCGGATCATCCAGGCGGCAACGGCGCATTGCGCGATCGTCGGCGGCCACAGGTTGCGCCCCCAGTCGAGCGCGAGCAGCAACATGCTGTAATAGGGCGGCCGGTCCCAGCCGAGATGGTGCTCCATCATCTGCGAAATATACGTGCCGGTATCCGAGAAGATCAGCGGAAACCCGTTATAGAGCGCGGGCCACAGCATCAGCAGCGTGGCCCCGGTCAGCAGGGCGGCTTCGGCGGCGTTGAACCCGGTGCGCGGCCGCCCCGCCGCGCGGGCGTCAAGGTCTGAAATAACCGCCATAGCGGGGATGATAGAGTTCGGAATCGGCAAATCCGGCGCGGGCATGGCGCGCACCATCGACCCGGGTCAGGATGGTGCCGGCGACCCTTATGCCCGCCTGATCGAGCAGGGCGAGTGCGGCGGCAACCACCCGGCGCGGCGTTTCCGCCCAGCGGATGCACAGCAGCGTGGCATCGGCGGCTTTGGCCAGTACCTGGCTTTCGGCGAGCGCGAACACCGGCGGCAGATCAAGGATCACCAGATCATAGCGCTCGCGCAGCGCCACCATCAATGCACGCATCGACGGCGCCATGAACAGCGACAGCGCATCGGCCGCAACCGCGCCGGCGGGCATGACATCGAGTTGCAGATCGGGCATCCGGTGGATGGCGGCATCGCACGGTACGCGACCGGCGAGATGATCGGTCAGACCCGGCGCGCCGCCAAGATTGAACACCGCATCGAAACTCGGCTGGCGGATGTCGCAATCGATCACCAGCACGCGCATGCCGCCGGCCGCGAGCGAGACGGCGAGGCTGACGGCGAGCGTGGTCTTGCCTTCGCTGGGTCGCGCCGCCGTGATCGCGAGGCTGCGCGGCGCGGTCGGGTCGAGCCACAGGCTGGTGCGCAGCGCGCGCATCTGCTCATTGAACGGCGAAAACGGGTGCATCCTGGTGTAGTCCGGCAGCGCGAGGCCGCGCCGGGCGCGCCGCGTGACCTCGGGGATCAGCGCGATGCAGGGTAGATCGAGTGCGGTGCGGATCTCGCCGCCGGAGCGGAAACTGCCGTTCAGCACATCCGCCGCGAGCGCTGCGATGATGCCGAGGCTGAAGCCGAGCACGGTCGCGCCTGCGATGATGAGGGTGGTGCGGGGCGCGCTCGGCGCGTCCGGCGTGTCGGCGGGCGAGATGATCCTGGCGTCCGGCCTGGTCAGGACGCTCTGGCTTTCGAGCGTGCCGATCTGCTCGGTCTGGTCGCGCAGCAGGCTGCGCTCGGCGGTGCGCTGTTCGAGCAGGCTCGCGAGCGGGGCGGCGAGGATGGATTCGGCGGCGGTGCGGTGGCGCAGCCGGGCGAGCGCCGCCTTCAGGGTGGCGACGCGCGCCTGATCGACCTGCATGGTCGCACGGGCCGCTTCGACCTGACGCGCGGTCTCCGCGGCGATCTGGCCTTGCAGGGCCGCGAGCTGGTGGCGAACCGCGCGGTATTCCGGATAATTCGGTCCCTCGGTGCTGGCGAGCGCGCCGAGCTGGGCGGCGAGTTCGGCGGCCCGCGCGCGCATCGGCGCGACGTTGGTCGCAATCGCCGCCGCCGCGGCGGCCGGTGTTCCGGCGGAGGCATCGCTCGCCTGCAATTGCGCGCTGGCGGCCGCCAGATCGGTCTCGGCGCGGGCCAGGCTGTCGGTCAGCTGGCCGGCTTCCTGATTGGTGAGCGGCGCAGCGCCGGTGCCGCGTTCGGTGCCGGCGGTGGCGCGGGCGCGGGCGATCGCGATATCGAGTGCGCGCAGCACTGCCGAGGTTGCGGCGGCGCGTCGGCTCAGCCAGGCTTGCGCGTGGTCGAGCACCGCCAGATTATCCGCGCGCTGACGATCGAGATAGGTCTGCATCGCGCAATTGACCGCCCGCGCGGCTAGCTTTGGGTCGGTGCTGTTGAACGAAACGGTCAACAATTGCGAGCCCGACGGCACTGTCACCACGAGATCGTTGCGGACCTGATCGACGAGCGCCCGCTGCGACAGCGGCGCGGCGTGCCTGGGCGGCAGACCGAGCCAGCGGCGCCAGCGCGGCGAGGGCGCCAGCGCGGGATCGAACGCCTTGGTATGCACCAGATCGAGCTGCTTTATCATGGTATCGACCACGGCGGTGCTGCGCACCACGGCGATCTGGCTGGTCATCAGCGTGTCGGTCACCTGGCTGGTTTCGAGCACGCCGCGCAGGAGTTTCGGGTTGAAGTCGAGCGGCGCGTAGAGCAGGGTGCCAGAGGCGGTATAGGTGGGCGGCTGATGGGTGAGCGCCAGGGCGACGAGCGCCGGCAGGCCGATGGTGATCAGCGCGGTCAGACGCCAATGGCGGCGGATGGCGCGGAGCGGTTGCAGCGGGTCGGGCGCGGTCAGCAGTGTGAGGGCGCCGGCCAGGATCGGGCGGGGCGATGCGGCGGGCGACAATGATCCGATCTCGCTCATATCGACGACGGACCTTCAGCAGCGTGAGCCGAGCTCGTCATGGGATTGGTTCACCGGGGCGGTTTGTGCGACGCAACAAATAATGCGTGATTGTTGCCCCGATTCTACGCTAAGTCAATCTGAAGTTGCGATCCGACTGTTTGCCCTCGAAGGTTGTAAATGATGATGCTGCGAGAGTCTTACCGGCGCCGAAGCCTGATCGTGCGGACAATGGCCAGTTGGGGCGTCGCGGTGCTGGGCGGATGCGCGACGGGCGGCAATCTGCCACCGTTGCCCACGACATCCGCGCGGAATTACCGGCTTGGCACCGGCGATCAGGTGCGGGTCGTGGTGTTCGACCAGAAGCAGTTGAGTGCCGATTACGATGTCAGCGCCGCCGGCATGATCGATGTGCCGCTGCTCGGGCCGGTGCGGGCGGCTGGCCATACCGCAACCGGGCTCGGCCGGGCGATTGCGGCGGGGCTGGTGCGGCGCGGCATTCTGCGCCGGCCGGAGGTTGCGGTCGATGTGCGGCGTTATCGGCCGTTTTCGATTCTGGGCGAAGTCAACAAGCCCGGCCAGTATCCGTTCGAGCCCGGCATGACGGTGCTGACGGCGGTTTCGATCGCCAATGGCTTTACCTATCGGGCGGTCCAGTCGCGGGTCGGGGTCATTCGCGTGCGGCACGGGCGCTCGGCTGAATACCGGGCTCCGGCGACGGCGTTGATCGCGCCGGGTGATGTGATTCAGGTGTTTGAACGTCACTTCTGAGCCGAACGGCGGCGCGCGAACAGACCGCACGTGGCGTCTTTGGCAAAGACGCCAAAAACGCCGAAGTTCCAAACCAACAAAAGTTCTTTGCTGCTTTTTTTCAAAAAAGAAGACCTTTCGGACGCGCGCGTCGGGTCGCCCGTCCCCCGGCGGTGGCAAGCGCCGAATTGACTTGCGCGCCGTCCCAATCTACCCCGCGCCGAAAAGCAGGAGACGGGTTCATGGCGGTCAACGCCTTTATTTTTCCGGGTCAGGGCAGTCAATCGGTCGGCATGGGGCGCGATCTGGCGGCGGCGTTCGCGCCGGCGCGCGAGGTGTTCGACGAGGTCGACGAGGTTCTGAAGCAGAAGCTCTCGCGCCTGATGTTCGAGGGTCCGGCCGAGGAATTGACGCTGACCGAGAACGCCCAACCGGCGTTGATGGCGATGTCGATGGCGGTGCTGCGCTGTCTGGAGCGAGAGGGTCATATCGCGGTGCGCGAGCGCGCCGTGGTGGTGGCCGGGCATTCCTTGGGTGAATATTCCGCTCTCGCGGCGGCAGGCGCGTTCACGGTCGCCGAGGCGGCGCTGCTGCTGCGGGTGCGTGGCAACGCGATGCAGCGCGCGGTGCCGGCGGGCGAAGGGGCGATGGCCGCGCTGCTCGGCGTTGAACTGGAGGCCGCGAGCGCGATCTGCGCCGAGGCGGAGAGCGGTCCGGCCGGGCGCGAGGTGGTATCGGTCGCGAACGACAACGGCGGCGGCCAGGTGGTGATTTCGGGTGCGGCGGCGGCGGTGGATCGGGCGATCGAGATCGCCAAGACGCGCGGCGTCAAGCGGGCGATGAAGCTGCCGGTTTCGGCACCGTTTCATTGCGCGCTGATGGCGCCGGCGGCGGAGGCGATGCGCTTCGCGCTGGAAGCCACACCGCCGCGCGCGCCACTGGTGCCGTTGATCGCGAATGTGACGGCGGCCAAGGCGACGCTGCCGGGCGAGATTTCCGCGTTGTTGGTCGAGCAGGTGACGGCGACGGTCCGCTGGCGCGAATCGGTGGCGGCCATGGTCGACCTGGGGGTGACGCGGTTCATCGAACTTGGGTCGGGCAAGGTGCTGTCCGGGCTGATCCGGCGGATCGCGCCGGAGGCCGAGGCACTGAATTGCGGCACGCCGGCGGAGTTGGAGGCTTTGATCAAACATGTCGGCTGATCTGTTCAGGCTTGATGGCAAGACCGCGCTGGTGACCGGCGCGTCCGGCGGCATTGGCGCGGCGATTGCGCGCACGCTGCACGGGCTGGGGGCGGCGGTGATGCTGTCGGGCACGCGTGAAGCGGCGCTGACGGCGCTGGCGGCGGAGCTTGGTGAGCGCAGCCATATGCAGGCCGCCGATCTGGCCGATCCGAAGGCGGCGGAGGCGTTGATCGTGGGCGCCGAGGCCGCGATGGGCAAGGTGGATATTCTGGTCAACAACGCTGGGCTGACGCGCGATGGACTGACCTTGCGGATGAGCGACGAGGCGTGGGCACAGGTGCTCGATGTTGATCTGGCGGCACCGTTCCGCCTGTCGCGCGCGGCGCTGAAGTTCATGATGCGGCGCCGTGCCGGGCGGATCATCAATATCGGCAGCATCGTCGGCTCGACCGGCAATCCGGGTCAGGCGAATTACGCATCGGCCAAGGCCGGGCTGATCGGGTTGACCAAGGCGCTCGCGCAGGAGGTTGCCTCGCGCAACATCACGATCAATCTGGTGGCGCCGGGCTTCATCGAGACCGCGATGACCGATGCGCTGACCGAGGAGCAGCGCGCTGCCCTGGCCGGCAAAATTCCGCTCGGTCGGCTGGGCCAGCCCGCCGATGTGGCGGCGGCCGTGGCGTATCTGGCATCCGATGCCGCGGGCTGGGTGACCGGTTCGGTCTTGCATGTGAACGGTGGGATGGCGATGATCTAGCAGGGCGGCGCCATGGTTGGCGCGGCACGATGAACCATGCTAAGCGCGCCGGACTTTCGCAATTAAACCGGAACATGGCGCTGGCCATGACGTCTCCGGACTATTCGTGCCTATTGACCGCCCAAAATTTCGTTACAGGAGCACACAGAGAATGAGTGAAGTCGCCGATAAGGTAAAAAAGATCGTTGTCGAGCATCTCGGCGTCGATGAAGCGAAAGTAACCCCGGAAGCCTCCTTCATCGATGATCTGGGCGCGGACAGCCTTGATACCGTCGAGCTGGTGATGGCGTTCGAAGAGGCGTTCGGCGTCGAGATTCCCGAGGACGCGGCCGAAAAGATCACGACGGTCAAGGACGCGATCGATTACATCGAGAAGCAGAAGGCCGAGTAACAATATGCGGCGCGTGGTTGTCACCGGCATGGGAATCGCATGTCCGCTGGGCGTGGGAGTCGAGCCGGTCTGGCAGCGGTTGATCAATGGCAACTCCGGAATCGGTGCGATCACCGATTTCGATGCCAGCGATCTGCCGTGCAAGGTTGCCGGGCAGATGCCGCCTGGCACGCGTGCCGATGGCGGTTTCACGCTGGGCGAGTGGGTTGGCGTCAAAGACCAGAAAAAGATGGATCGGTTCATCCAGCTTGGCATGGTCGCGGCGACCGAAGCGATGGAAGACAGCGGCTGGGTGCCCCAGACCGAGGAAGATCGCTACGCCGCCGGTGTCATGATCGGCTCGGGCATCGGCGGTCTTCAGACGATTTATGAAGCCTCGGTGCTGGTGCATGAGGGCAAGGCGCGGCGGTTGTCGCCGTTTTTTATCCCCTCTGCGCTGGTCAACCTGGTTTCGGGCAATGTGTCGATCAAGTTCGGGCTGAAAGGTCCGAACCATTCGGCGGTGACGGCGTGTGCCACCGGCGTGCACGCGATCGGCGATGCGGCGCGGCTGATCGCGCTGGGCGATGCCGATATCATGCTGGCTGGAGGTGCCGAGGCGGCGGTGTGCGCGCTCGGGATTGCCGGGTTCTGCGCCTCGCGTGCGCTTTCGACCGGGTTCAACGACCGGCCCCAGGCGGCTTCGCGACCGTGGGACAAGGACCGCGACGGGTTCGTGATGGGCGAGGGCTCGGGCGTCGTGTTCCTTGAGGAATACGAGCATGCCAAGGCGCGTGGGGCCAAGATTTACGCAGAGATCGCGGGTTATGGCATGTCGGGCGATGCGCATCATATCACCGCACCGGCCGATCATCATGACGGCGCATTTCGGGCGATGAAGGCGGCGCTGAAATCGGGCGGGCTGGTGCCGGGCGATATTCAGTACATCAACGCGCATGGCACTTCGACGCCGATGGGCGATGATCTGGAGTTGGAAGCGGTTGAAAACCTGTTTGGCGATGCCGCGCGGGGCGTTGCGATGTCCTCGACCAAATCGGCGACCGGGCATCTGCTGGGCGCGGCCGGCGCGATCGAGGCGGTGTTTTCGATCCTCGCGATCCGCGACGGGGTCGCACCGCCGACCCTCAATCTGGATGAGCCGAGCCGGGCGAGCGTGATCGACCGGGTGGCGCATACCGCGCAGCGCCGCAAGATCGATGTCGTGCTGTCGAACAGTTTCGGGTTCGGCGGCACCAATGCCTCGATCCTGTTCCGCAAGGCGCACTGACCGGGCGGCGCCGGATGTTCACCCGCGGGCGGCTGATTTTGGTTTTGATGGCGCTGGTCGTCTCGGCCAATATCGGCAACCAGGCGGTGCAGCAGAGCTACGATGGGCCGGGTGCGCTGGCGGTGACGCGGGATGTGGTGGTGCCGCCGGGTGGTATCGCGGCGGTGGCGCGGACATTGAACCGCGCCGGGGTGATCCGCTATCCGCTGATTTTCGAACTGGCGGCCTGGATTACGCGGCGGCAGGGGAATTTGCGGGCGGGCGAGTTTGAGTTCGTGGCGCACGGCAGTCTGCGGCGGGTGCTGCACACGCTGCGCTTCGGGCCGGTGGTGCAGCACAAGGCGACGATTCCCGAAGGGCTGACCGCGACGCAGATTGCCGCGATCATCAATGCGCTGCCGGAAGCGAGCGGGCATGTGGTGCCACCACCCGAAGGCAGCGTGCTGCCGCAGACCTATGATTATGTCTATGGCGCGACGCGGCAGGGAATACTGCGACGGATGCAGCATGCCATGACCAGGGCGCTGGCCGCTGCCTGGAGCGCGCGCGCGCCGGATTTGCCGGTGCAGACGCCGCAACAGGCGCTGACGCTGGCCTCGATCGTGCAACTGGAAACGCCGGTTGCGGCGGAGTTGCCGAAAATCGCGGGGGTTTATGAAAACCGGCTGGCGCAGGGGATGAAGCTGCAGGCCGATCCGACGGTGATTTTCGCGGTGACCGAGGGGCGGGCGACCGCCCTGCCCCACCGGGTTACCGACCATGATCTGGCGACGCCGAGCGCCTATAACACCTATCTGCACCATGGCTTGCCGCCGGGGCCGATTGCGTCGCCGGGGATTGCGGCGATCGATGCGGTGCTGCATCCGGCGGCGACGCAGGATTTGTTTTTCGTGGCGACCGGCACGGGTGGGCATGTGTTCGCCCGGACGTTCGATGAGCAATTGGCGAATATCGCGCGGGTGCGGGCGGGGCGTGGGAAGAACTGAGTTTTCGTTTTGGTATCGTAACGATTTAGGCGTGTTTGAGGGCGCCCTCTGGGCGTGTGTTTTGGCGGCGCGGATGTGGGTTTGGCGGGCGGGCCTGGCGCGATGGTGGGGTGGCGAGCGTCGCGGTCGCGGGAGTTGGGATGGCTTTGGTTGGTGTGGGCTTGGGGGTTGCGCGCGTGTGCAGCTTCGCGGCGGGCGGGCGCTGATGCCGGCGTGCGGGACGCGGTGATGCGGCCGGGGTGCGGCGGGGGGTCGTGGCTTCGGGTTGCGGGCGGATGGCGGCGTTGGGGGAAGGGCCGTGGGGTGCCGGTGCGGTTGGTGAGGCGCTGGTTTCGAGGAAGCAGCGCAGGAGGTTCAGGATGGTGAGGATGAGGTCCAGGATTGCGTCACTCAGGGCATCGGCGCCGCGCTGAGCCGAGACATGGTCGAACACGCCTTGTAGTTTGGCGTTGATCGGCACGGTCGAGACGGCTGAGGCTGGGGTTTTATCCACGGTCGGATATAAGCATGCTGGGGCGTAGATAAGCAAGCGTTATTTTTATTAACTTTGACGTATCGTTGTTTTTCACCCGCCGGAGTCAGCGGGACAGCAGTATTACCGCTTCCCGGTCGGGCGACACCGGGCGTGGCGCGCCGTGGGCGGTGATCAATCCATCGTCGTTGCCTAAGCGGGATTGTCCAGCCGATTGGGGGAGCGTTGACGAGATGAATGGTGAGTGTGGTGACCTACCGGACGGACGACGGGCGTTGAAAGCGGTGGGGTGCGGAGGGGCACCGCGCCCGCTGGCTGCCATTCGCAGAGTTTCGTTAGCGACAATGCACCGAAATCTGTTTCTCGAATTTCACAATCGACCGGATCGCGATATCCTGTTCGCGCGGAAAATCGCGAAGCGATCGTATCGCCGACAGTCGTTGATTCAGATAATGCAAAAGCCCGCAGACATTATCGACAAACCGCGAGGGTGGATTCGAAGCGATACCGCCAATCACACTGGCAGGCACTTTGCTTTTGGACAGCGCCGAAAACACAGCCTGAGGATGGGATATCATAAGATTGCCCAATGTCTCCTCAGCATCCTCTGCCTGCGAACCATCATAGCATCGAAGCGACTGAATAACCTCATCGATTCTCCCGGTGTTGCCGCGTTCAAGCACCTTCAACGCACCGGGCGCATTGCGACAGGCCAGCGTATTCGTTATGGGCGATCCGTTCTCTTGAGGCTGTGCAACGGCGCAATTGGTCAATAGTACGAGCGTCATCGATATCAGGGCTAGCGCTGGTAATTTTTTCACGGTGCCGAAGTGCCTCCGACAATCTGCACGGCGATTGAACCAGAGCGATCGGCTTCGATGACTGATTTTATCGCGCGCATTGCTGCGTCGCTATGGCCGACGAAATTGCTGCTTTCAGTTAACCCTGGAAGAAAACAACCCTCTGAATTCTGGGGGAAATTGCCATGGTGGATTTCGATATGCGCGTGACCAGGCACGTTCAGTAGCTCAATACGCCATCCAAGCTTACCGTCCGCCCTGATACGTCCCGGATAGACGCCCGGCGGCGTGGGAGATTTATCGTGAAATATGCCGGCATGGGCGTTTTCCAACGCAAAGCCTTTGAAAAAATTTGACGTCTTGTTACTTTTTACCATTATCGCGGAAATAATCGAATCGTCGTTGTATCTGAAACGCTGAATCGCAATCGTAACTATATTTGTTCTCTCATCCGGCAAAGTGATCCTTAAAGGTTGCGTTATCCATGTCATGCAAAAATAGTCAGCGTAGCCGAGATGGCGGCCATAGAATGAAATTGTCAATGAACGCCAGATTACCGGCGAAATCGCGTCGAGGGAGGAACGTATTTCGTCACCGTCGCCTTGGCGGATCGGCGTGGTGACCTGCTGGTCAGGGAGGTGGGGGCCCTGCGGGCGGCTGTTTCACGAGCCCGCGCGTTGTATCCGTTCATGATCGACGCGTAGGTCGTGCTGCCTGAGCATTTGCATGCGGTATGGACATTGCCGGACGGCGATCGTGATTTTCCGGCGCGGCGGGCTCTGATCAAGCGCGGTGTCTCGGCAAAAATTGCGAAAGGTGAAAGCCGATCCCCCTCTCGGATTGCCAAGGGCGAACGCGGTGCGTGGCAGCGCCGGTTTTGGGTGCACACGATACGGGGTGAGGCTGATTTGAGGCGTCACGTCGACTATGTTTATTTCAACCCGGTGAAGCGTGCGCTGGTTGGCAATGCCAAGGATTGGCCGTTCTCATCGTTTCCGCGCGTGGTGGCGCGCGGGATTGTGCGGCCGATTGGGGCGGCGGAGACGGGATGGGTGGCGAATTTGGTGAAAAACCGGAGGTGTGATGCGGGGTAAAAGTGGTGGGGTGCGGAAGAGCACCCCACCCTACTTGCTGATTTCAGGCGTCATATTGGTTATGTCCACTTCAACCCGGTCAAGCATGGGCTGGTCGGCAACGCCGAGGATTGGCCTTTCTCATCGTTTCCGCGCGTGGTGGCGCGCGGGATTGTCTGGCCGATTGGGGCGGCGGGGACGGGATGGGTGGCGAATTTGGTGAAAGATCAGCACCCCACCCTACGCTGGTTGCCAATCATCTGCAGTTCTTGATCATATGTTCCGCCAAACTCATCATGTTGATAAATTCGACCCGTCTCTCAACAATCACCCTTGCGTACTCCGGTTTTGTCAAATTTTCAGCGTGAACAGTACATTTGACCGTTCCCCGGGCCTCTCCATCTGAAAGGAACGCTACCATGAAGTCGATAGTGTGTTCTTCGGCTTGATGGCGCCACAACTCGCAGATCACGGTCCCCTTTTTTACTTGTTGAGCTGCGGGCCAATCATCATAAATGAACGCTTCCGGATCGCGAGGCTTCGGAAGTTCGAACCGCGGGATGCTTGGCGGCTCAATGACCGGATCGGGGAAGCGGCGGAAGGCAGATGCTTCCAGCATCGAGATGCGGCGTTGACTATCGAGTATATGTTGAGGAAGGTGTAACGATTTAGTTATGTTCGCGAGGGATCTTTGAATTTCAGAGTGCGCAGAATTGGCCATCAAATGTGGCATTTTGAACGCTTTTAAATCTGGCAATGCGAAGGCTTTGGAGAAGTCTGCGGTTTTCCCAAAGTAATTTTGGAGTAAGGCGTGATCAGCAAATGCCGCTAGGTCAAAATTCTGTGCAGGTTGTGTCGTAATCGGCGCAGGCACACGTGTCACCTGCTTTTGGAATGGCGGAGGTGTTGGTGGCGATGGAAGTCGCTTAAATGCTACTATATCCTTGCGATCAGTCGCTGTCGAAGCGTCAGATTCCTCAGCATCATGGATGTCGAAGGGAAAACGAATTAGCTCCACCGGTCCGGTCGCTTCAAATTCAATGCGGACATGTGATGCTGGACGTGTGCCTTTATTAGACATGGGCCAACTCAACACAACGGGCGGTTCAATTTCGCCCCTCCCATTGTGGAAGTTCTGTAACAATTCGCGACATTCCCCGACCCATTTAGGATAGGTCACGTCATGGTAGGCGGCGATGAGTCCTTCTTCTGGGGACTCATATACAACAATTTTCACCTCACCTGAACGATCAGAGGTGCTCGATGTCGGAGGCGGTGTAAAGTCCGTGACCAAAGGATGCGTGAGGCAAAGGGATTTTACGAGATACTCGATCTCTTCGTCCGTCAGTGGCTCGGCGACCGTTCTCGTAACCGTTAAGGTGCTGTGTTCATTTGCCCCTTCACAAGTTCCTATAGAAATCTTCGGTTCCTGAGCTCGATATATCGCCAAATCTTTCTCAAGGTCCTTGATCTTTTTTTGGTCGGTCGATTCCGCTGGCGGTCTCCGCCAGTTCTCGTTGATCATGATATACGGAACATTTAAATCAGCAGCCGTCGCGGCGGGACCAGTGTCGTCTGTGAACAGTTTGACGTCATAGCCGGATGCTTTTTCGTTCAATGCGGAAGTTATACCCGTGCCTATCCGGTTGACTCAGACACCCACTAGGGCTAGTGGCCCCCGCCATGGCGGCCATTGACATTCACCAGCGTGACGAACTGGCTTTCCCCC
>NZ_NCJX01000135.1:0-6058 GCF_002282635.1 Acidiphilium sp. 34-64-41
AGGCGCGTGGGGGCGGTGATGGCGGCGGGGGTGGGATGTGTGGTGATGGCATCGTTGTGGTGGGGCAGGCGGAGGCCGGTTTCGTCATCGGCCTCGAACGGATCGAGCATCGGCGGGGTGCTGAGGACCGGGGCGAGCCAGGATGACACCGCCCCCATGCCGCCCAGGGCACCGCTGCGCGCGCCGCGCACGGCACGGCCGCTATGGCGGGCGGACACCATGGCGGCGTCCTTGGCGCGGCGGCCGGCGGCGCGCCATTCGCCCGGACTGAGGCCGAAGCCGTAGAGCGCGCAGGCAAGGCCGATCACGGTGGCGAGGCCGAGGACGAGGCCGCGCCCGATGACGCCGAGCATCGAATGGCCGACCGCGGTGCCGATTCCGCCGAGCAACGCCCCGGCGACGCCACCGAGCCCGGCGGGCACCGGCCAATGGGTGGCGAGTGCCGGATCAATCGCCAGCGCGGCACCGAAGGCGGTGGCGAGGGCGGGCATGGCGAGCAGCGTGGTGAGCACGCGCAGGCGCCAGCGCGAGACGCGGCCGTGATTGACCAGCAGGAACGCCCAGGCGAGCAGGACCAGGCCGGGCAGCGCGCCGGCGATGCCGAAGCCTTGCAGCAGCACATCGGCCAGGGTGGCGCCGAAACTGCCGGCGAGGTTCTGGGCCGGTAGGCTCGATGCGGTATCGAACGAGGGATCGGCCACGTGGTAGGAGGCCAGGGAGACCAGCACGATCAGCCCGGCGAGCACCGCGAGCAAGGCGGCGATCTCGGCCAGATGCCGGGCAAAGCGCGCTTTCAGCGCCGGGGACAGGAAGCGTCGGGAGTCGGTGGTGGCGGACATCGGGCAATCAGGCTCCGGCTATGCAGATCGGACGTGTGCGAACGACATCAAGTATAACCCGAATCCTTATGATTCGACAAAACAAAACGGCCGGATGCTTGGGAGCACCCGGCCGTTGGCGTTATGGTGAGGCGGAAGGGCGGATCAGTCGCCCATCACCGGGACTTTCTGGCCATCGGCGTAGATCGCGTAGGCTTCTTCGCCATGCGCGGCTTCATCGCCCATTTTCAGCATTTCTTCGTCCATCCGCAGCGGCACCACCAACCCGATCAGCTTGAGCAGGATGAAAGTGCCGATCACGTTGATGACGATGATGTAGGCGGCACCATAGATTTGCAGCAGGACCTGATGGAAATTGCCATAGAGCCAGCCTGTCACGTTGACGTTGCTGTCCTTTTGCGTGCCGATATACTCGATCATGTGCGGGTTCGCGAGGATACCGGTGCCGATGCCGCCGATCAGCGCGGCGACACCGTGGGTGTGAATGACGCCCAACGTGTCATCGACCTTGCGCATGAACGCCATTTTGCCGAGCTTGTTCCAGGTGAACCAGGGCACTAGCGAGGCGACGATGCCGAGCACGATGGCCTCGGTGCCGTTGATGTAGCCGGCTGCCGGCGTAATCGCGACCAGGCCGCAGATCATGCCGTTGACCGCACCGAGCACTGAAGGCAGGCCGAACGACATGACATCGAGGGCGAGCCAGGTCAGCAGGGCGGCGGCGGTTGCGACGTTGGTGTTCAGCACCGCGGCCGAGGCATCCATGTTCGCGAAATACGGGTCACCGCCGTTGAAGCCGGACCAGCCGAGCCAGAGCAGGCCCGCGCCGATCAGGGTGATCAGCAGCGAGTTCGGGTGGAAGCTTTCACGATCGCGCGCCAGACGCGGACCGATCACCGCCGCCGCCGTGTAGCCCGAAGCGGCCGCGGTCAAGTGAATGACGTAACCACCCGAATAATCGACCACGCCCAACTGACCCAGCCAGCCGCCGCCCCAGAGCGAGAAGGCGCCGATCGTGTAGATGAAGGTCATCCACAGCGGCACGAAAATCATCCAGGCCTTGAAGCTCATGCGGCCGAGCACCGCGCCGGCCAGAATGATCACCGTGATGGCGGCGAAGACGAACTGGAACCAGACCATGGTGGACATCGGGAAGGCCAGCGGCGGCATGCCGCCTGCGGCATCCGGAATGATCGCCTGCTTTTCCAGATCGGCGGCCGAGGTGGTTGGGTGTGGAATGCCGAGGAAGTAATCCTTGCCGACATGCAGCCAATGCGGCCCGAAACTCATGTTGTAGGCCCAGAGCACCCACACGATGAGGACGGCGGCGAAGGCATAGAACACCATGAAGGCGGAATTGATCGCCCATTTTTTCTTGACCACGCCGCCATACAGCGCGGCAAGGCCCGGAATGCTCATCAGACCGACCAACACGCCCGACGTCATCTGCCAGGCGTTGTCTCCGGTATCGAGCCAGGCGGGGGAGGGTATCAGTGCCATTGTCTATTCGTCTCCATGCTTCCCAGCGATCATTAACGGCCACGGACGCAGCCGCACGACGACGCCCAGGCGCCGTTCATGCAATACCATGCAGAATTCATGCCAAACATTTCATGCGGACCCGGCGCTTACGAAAGCTTCATCCAATTTTTACATCGGACGCGACATTGATCACGAATTAAGCAGATTACTGGTCAATCAACCGGCAATCGCGCCGCAATGTCGGCGGTTATCACGAGACCGTGCGGTCAGTCTTGGAACTTGCACGTTGCGCAAGACGTGCGACATACGGGGAATGACGAAGAATCAAGTCGATATCGCCATCATCGGCGCCGGGCCGGTCGGTGCCGCCCTCGCCCTCGCGCTTGCCGACACGGGACGCTCGGTCCTGCTGGTCGACCGCGCTGCCCTGCCGCCGATGGAACATCCGGATTTCGACGGCCGGGCCTACGCCATCGCCGCCGGATCGCGCACGCTGCTCGATGACGCCGGATTGTGGGACGCCCTGCCCTTCGCCCCCTGCCCGATCGAACAAATCCGGGTCTCCGACGGCAAACCCGGCCAGCCCGCCTCACCCATGTTCCTGCACTTCGACCATCGCGACGTCGGCAATGACCCGTTCGGCTGGATCGTCGAAGCCCGCGCCCTGCGCATGGCGATCAATCGACGCCTCGCGGAGTCCAACATCGTTCTGCACGCCCCCGCCACGGCACACGTCACCCGGCACGACGATCATGCGACAATCGCGGTCAGCGGTGCCGGCACCTATCGCGCCCGCCTTGTGATCGCGGCCGATGGGAAAATGAGCAGCCTGCGCGCCGAAGCCGGCATCGCCGTCACCCGCTTCGCCTACCGCCAAAGCGCCGTCGTCTGCGCCATCAGCCACGAACGGCCACACGGCAACGTCGCCCTCGAACACTTCCTGCCCGGCGGCCCCTTCGCGCAATTGCCGATGAGCGATGCCGACAATGCCCATATCTCCGCCATCGTGTTCACCGAATCCCACGCCATCGCCCAACGCCTCGCCAGCATGGACGACGCCCGCTTCACCACCGAAGTCGCCCGCCGCCTGGGCAGCCACCTCGGCAATATCCACCTGGTCGGCAAACGCTGGACCTACCCACTCTCCGCACTGCACGCCCACCGCTACTTCGCCACCCGCCTCGCCCTGGTGGGTGACTCCGCCCACGGCATCCACCCGATCGCCGGACAAGGCCTCAACCTCGGCCTGCGCGACGCAATCGCCCTCACCCGCCTGCTCGCCACCACCGATGACCCCGGATCACCCGCACTGCTCGCCCGCTACCAACAAGCCCGCCGCCCCGATAACCTGATGATGCTCGCCGCCACCGATACACTCGACCGACTGTTCTCCACCAACTCACCCCCCATCCGCCTCGCCCGCGACCTCGGCCTCGCCGCCGTCAACCGCATGCCACGGCTCAAACACGCCTTCATGCGCACGGCCATGGGATTGGGTGGGCGGGGGTGAGATTGGGTTCAAGGAAGTAAGGCCAGGGGCTCTGCCCCTGGACCCCGTTAAAGGCGGAGCCTTTAAAATCCATTAGTTTTAGGCAAGGGGAGGGCGACCCAGGCCAGATCGACTGAACCACCGAGGCAGCGCCCTCCCCTTGCCTAAAACTAGCGGGTTCTAAGGGCTCCGCCCTTAGTGGGGGGTTCGGGGGGCAAA
Source organism: Acidiphilium sp. 34-64-41 (assembly GCF_002282635.1). NCBI lineage: Bacteria > Pseudomonadati > Pseudomonadota > Alphaproteobacteria > Acetobacterales > Acidocellaceae > Acidiphilium > Acidiphilium sp. 34-64-41. The sequence continues at coordinate 4,030 of NZ_NCJX01000135.1, forward strand.
GCCCCCTGATCTTGCTTCCCTAACCTCACTCTCACCCCCGCTCCGCCCATGTCCGCATGAACCCGGGCACGGGAATGCGGAGTTTGGGGCGTTTTTCGGTGATGGCTTTGCGGGTTTTGCCGATGGTGGCGACGTTATCGAGGCGGCGGTCGAGGAAGGCGATGGTATCTTCATCGGACTCGGACAGATCGCGCAGCCAGAACAGCAGGGTGCTGGTATAGACGCCGGCGAGCAGGGCGCGTTTGGTGTACCAGGCGAAGTCGGCGGAGCGATCGCCAGCGGCGTGCCAGATGGCATCGACGGTGCGGGCGGTGATGGTGGCGGCGCGTTTGGCGTTATAGGGCAGGGCGAGCACGGCGATGGCGCGGCTGATGGCTTCGCGGTGCGGGCGGTTTTGTTCGAAGCGGAGCGAGATGATGGCGCGGACGCGGGCGGGGGTGCGGTAGGCGGCGAGGTCGGCGGCGAGGGCTGCGGCCTCCATGTCGCGATCGGCGAGGCAGGCCCAGGCTTCGATCATGTCGGCGGCGCCGCCGGGGAAGAGGAAGGCGGCATCGTCGGGGTCGCGGTTGCAGGCGGCGAGGGCGCGGCGCAGGGCGGTGCGGGTCCAGCCGTCGAACGGCACTTCGTTCAGCAGGGCGCGGATGATCGCTTCGTCGTCCGCCAGCATGGTGTCGCACGGGTTCATCGGTTCGATCTCCGGGGCTGGGTCGGGTTCAAAGTGTGGGATTGTGGTGGACCGCCAGGATATCCTCGCGGAATTTGGTGATTTCGTCGGTAAAGCCGATCATGCGCAGGTCGGTCATGCGGGTGGGGTAGAGGATGCCGTCGAGATGGTCGGCCTCGTGCTGGATGACGCGGGCGTGGAAGCCGGCGGCTTGGCGGGTGAATTTGGCACCGCTGGCATCGGTGCCGGTGAGGATGAGGCGCGCGGCGCGGGGGATCAGCGCGGTCATGCCGGGAATGGAGAGGCAGCCTTCCCAATCTTCGATCGGATCGCCGTCGAGCAGGGTGAGTTGGGGGTTGATGACGGCGCTGAGGCCGCGGGGCTCATCGCCTTCGATGGTTGAGACCCGGCGTTCCGGCACTTTATAGATGAACAGGCGGAGGGGCACGTGAACCTGCGGTGCGGCGAGGCCGACGCCGCCGGCATCGTCGAGGGTTTCGATCATATCGGCGAGCAGGCGGCGGATTTCCGGCGCGGTGGGGTCGGCCACCGGATCGGCGCGGGTGAGCAGAACGGGGTGGCCCATGCGGGCCAGTTTGAGGATCGCCATGATGCACAAATGGCGCAGTTGGCGCGTTTCGCAAACTGGCCCTGCGCGAAATCGGCTGAATTTCGAGGCGTTGAGGTTGGCAAAGCTGGGATTTTTGGTATACCGCTGCGCATCTGCGCTTGCCATGGCGCGGCTTTTTCTTGTTTTTTATCAATCGTCTATCACCCTTTTTCTACTTCACCAGCAACGGAGTGTCGGGCCAAGTGCAAGTTCTCGTTCGTGACAACAATGTCGATCAGGCGCTGAAGGCGCTGAAAAAGAAGCTTCAGCGTGAAGGCGTGTTCCGCGAAATGAAGTTGCGCCGCCATTACGAGAAACCGTCCGAGCGTCGCGCTCGTGAAGCCGCCGAAGCCGTGCGCCGCGCCCGCAAGATGGAGCGCAAGCGGATCGAACGCGAAGGCTTCTGATCTACGACTGATTGCTGGGTTCGACGAAGCGCGGCCGCAACGCCGCGCTTTTTGTCGTGCGCGGGTGATGGGGTGGGATGGGTTAAGTCAAGAAGGCCAGGGGCTCTGCCCCTGGACCCCGCTAAGGGCTCAGCCCTTAGAACCCGCTAGTTTTAGGCAAGGGGAGGGCGCTGGCTCGGTGGTTAAGCCGATCTGGCCTGTGTCGCCCTCCCCTTGCCTAAAACGAATGGATTTTAAAGGCTCCGCCTTTAAGGAAACTCTGAAAAACCCTTTACGATACGTTTTCGGTATGATTCATTGGGTTTGACAGAGAGGATTCCCCTGGATGCAGCGGAGTTTTGCTGAGTA
>NZ_NCJX01000175.1:0-1689 GCF_002282635.1 Acidiphilium sp. 34-64-41
CGGGATCAGCCCGCGCACGGTCGAGGTGCATCGGGCGGCGATCATGCGCAAGACCGGTGCTGCGTCGGTCGCGGCACTGGCGCGGCTCGCGGCCGAGGCCGAGGGGCAGGTAACGGACTCGGTTGCGATCCGGCCGTGACGGGTGGGCGGGCGGCTGGTAGACTGGGTGGTGCATAACATTAGTTGCCACGTGCCGGCGTGGCCAAGGGGGATCGACCATGACCGAGGTTTGCATTGTTGGCTGGGCGCATTCGCCGTTCGGCAAGCTCGAGGCGCCTGATCTGGAATCGCTGATCGGGGCGGTTGCGGGCAGTGCGGTGGCGGATGCGGGGATTGCGCCGGGCGAGATCGATGGCGTGTTCGTCGGCAATTTCAACAACGGGTTCAGCAAGCAGGATTTTCCGGGGTCGCTCGCGATGCAGAGCGTGCCGGAGTTGCGGTTCAAGCCGGCGATGCGGTGTGAGAACGCCTGTGCCTCGGGTTCGGCGGCGGTGTTCGCGGCGCGCGATTTCATCGCGGCGGGGCGGGGGCGGTTTGCCCTGGTGGTCGGGGCCGAGAAGATGACGGCGGTGAGCGGGGCGGCGGTGGGTGATATTTTGCTCGGTGCCTCGTATCGGCGTGAGGAAGGCGAGATTGCCGGCGGGTTCGCCGGGGTGTTCGGGCGGATTGCCGAGACGTATTTTCAGCGGTTCGGTGATCAATCGGATGCGTTGGCGGCGATTGCGGCGAAGAATCATCGCAACGGGGTGGATAATCCGTATGCGCAGATGCGGCGGGGAGACGGCATCGGCGATGCGGCGGGCGGTGCGGTTTCGGGCGGCGGCGCATGTCAATGATTTTCTGCCGTTATCGCGCCGGGACCCGACGCGGTTTGAAGGCGGGGCGACGGCCTGGGGTCAGGCGCTGTGTCAGGCGGGGCTTTCGATCGAGGATTTGTCGTTCATCGAGACGCATGATTGTTTCACGATCGCCGAGTTGATCGAGTATGAGGCGATGGGGTTGGCGCCGCATGGCAAGGGGGCGCGGGTGGTGCTGGATGGGATGGTCGGGGCAGAGGGACGGTTGCCGATCAACCGGTCTGGCGGGTTGAAGGCGAAGGGGCATCCGGTGGGGGCGACCGGGGTTTCGATGCATGTGATCGCGGCGATGCAGCTGACCGGCGAGGCGGGTGAGATGCAGCTGGGCCGGGCTGATATTGGGGGGATTTTCAATATGGGCGGGGCTGCGGTGGCGAATTATGTTTCGATACTGGAGCGGGTTGGGGGGTAGGAAGGGAAGGCTTCTTTTTTGGAAAAAAGAAGCAAAAAACTTTTTGACCCTGGGGCACGGGCGTTTGAACCGGCACGGGCCCAAATGACCAAAGTTTTTTTTGCTTCTTTTTTGTTCACAAAAAAGAAGTGCTTTCCTAGTCTTTCGTGGTTGTCGTTGCGTTATCGTAACAAATAAGGCGTGCGAAATCATGGCCCCTTCCGCCAGAGTTTTTTGACGTTGAAGGAGGGGACGAAGGGCTGGTGCCAGGGTGGCACGGGCGGTGGGGGTGGGCCGAGGATTTCGTGGAGTTGTTCTGGCGTGAAGTCGATGCTGCCGTCAGGGTTGATTTTGTATTGGTCCATGAAGCTGGGCTGGCGCTTGGGTTTGCGGGGGCGCTTGGGCCGGGGCTTGGTCGATTTGGGGCGTTTGATGCTGGCT
>NZ_NCJX01000047.1:0-17747 GCF_002282635.1 Acidiphilium sp. 34-64-41
AGAACGCTGGAAGCGCTGGGACAGAACGTAACACCCGACGCCTTGATCCTCGGTGCCATCGGTCTCGGACCATATCAACAGGCAACGCTATAAGAGCCACCAATATACTGTCACGAAACTGGGTCGCCAACCGCTCCACCAGGGCGCGCACAGGTTGCCGCGATGACAGATCGCTCCGCTCGTCGCCATCGGCGCCGCCGCCGATCGGGATGAACGTCAGATTATCGGGCTCGGTCGGAATCGCCAGGGCATTGGCCAGCTGGCGCGGTGATACCGCGAGATCCAGCAGTCCCGGCCGGGATTCCAGGCCGAAATGGCGCGACAGCGAATTGCCGCCGATGTCGGCATCGATCAGCACCACGGGGCGATCGCCGCCTTCGGCAAGAATATTCGCGAGGTTGAGCGCCGTGAAACTCTTGCCCTCGCCGTGTTTCGCGCTGGTCACCATCACGACATTCGGACAAACGGCACCTGGACCATCCGCCTTGCCGCCCATCGCGCCGATCGATTGCAGAATGTGCTGGCGCACGATCCGGAATTCTTCACCCGCCTGATCGCGGCGGCCGCGAGCGACGACCATGCCGGCGTCCTCCATCGATTGACGTGAGATGATTTCGCCGCGCTGTACCGGTGCCTGCACTTCGATACGCGGCGGCACGAGTTCCACCGGCACCGGCCGCAACGTCGTCTCGCGGTCCTTGGGGGCAACCGGCAGCGGACCAACCTGGGCCGCGGCGCGATCGAGTCCCGCGATCGCGTCCGGCAGCAACTCGGCCGCGACACGCTCGGCGAGGTGACGCGGCGTTTTGCTATTGATCATGCGAACCTCTGCATGAGAACGCTTCCAATCATGAATCCACTGAAAATGACGAACAACAGCGCCATGGCACCGGCAACCCGCAGGACCGGGCCCAGATGACTGGCCCGTTTGCGAATATCGGAGATGCCGCCGATCACCGGCAGGCCGAGCTTTTTCAGATCATCGAGCGTCTCGTAGCGCCCTTCAAGTTCGGCAAGCAGAGCCGCCACCGCAACACCCGCGCCAACGCCGAGCACGAGCACGGCACTCAGCAGCAATGGGCGGTTCGGGCCGACCGGCAGACGCGGCACCTGCGGCGGGTTGATGACCTGCAACTGAATGCGGTTGGCATCGACATTGGCGGCCGCACCGATGCGCATCGCCTCGCGCCGCTCGATCAGGCTGTGGTATTCCTTCTGAAGCACCGAATAGTTGCGATCGAGATTGATGTATTTCGCCTCGATGCCCGGCTGCGATTTGGCCAGTGCCGACAAACGATCACGCTCGGCGGTCGAGGCCTTGATCTGACGGCGCAACGAGAACAGCGCCGTGTCGATTTTCAGGAGTTGTAGGCGCAATTGCTCATAGACCGGGTTCGCGATAGCCGGCGTCGCAACGCCGCCCGCCGCGGGACCACCGCTTGCCATCCGCTTCAAAGCATCGACCTGACGCTGTGCCGCGACGACGCCGGGATAGGCATCGGTATATTGCTGCTTGAGTTCTGCCAGCCGGGATTCCGCCGCGGCGAGCCCTGCCCCGCCGCTGCTCGACATCGCCTGCGCGCCGGTCAGCAAAGGCTTCGTGCTCGCCAGTTGTTTTTCGACGATGCTGCGTTCGGCAACCGCGTCCTCGAGCGCGCCGTTCAACTGGCGAACTTTCGCCTGTTCCTGCTCGAACGCCGACACACCGTTCGCACCCGGCAGCAACTGCAGATATTTCGCCTGGAACGAAGCGCGGCGCTGTTCGAGTTGCTTCAGCTGGGTGTGGAAATAAGTGATCTGGGAATCCAGAAACGTCCTGGCATTGTCGATGTCGCCCTGGTTACGGACCGATGCGCGCTCGACGTAAATATTCACCAGCCCCTGCACCACTTCGAAGGCTTTTTTCGGGTTGGGGCTCTGGTAGTGGATGGTGAACAGATTATCGGTCTGCGGCACGATCTCGATCTGGCTGCGCAGCCCGCGGACCATGGCTTCACGCGCGCCGGGGCCCTGGGCATTGAGGCCGAGACCGGTCTTGTCGAGCAGCGTATTGAGGTTCGGGTCGCTCAGCAGGGTGCGCTGCAGCAGGCTGAACTCCTCGCGCGTGTTGCCGTTGATCGCGATGCCCTCGAGCAGCGGCGTCAGCACCGGATCGGCCGCGACGTAAAGCTGCGCGCTCGATTCATATTTCGGCGGCAGCGTCATCACGCCGGCCCAACCGATCAGGCAGATCACCCAGGCCAGCGCGATGCCGAGCCAGCGTTTGCGCCATGCCCCACCCGCAACGCGCAACCCAAGCGCAATGACTTCATCCATCGGTCGGCCTCAGAACATTGTTTGCGGAATGACCAGAATATCGCCCGGCATGAGCGGGATATCCTGGGACATGTCGCCCTGATTGATCAGCGCCCCGAGCCTGACCGGAATTTTCCGGTCGCCCTGCGGCGTGCGGCGGATCACATAGGCGTCGTTCCCGGCGGCGAATTTCGGCAGGCCGCCCATATCGGTCACCAGATCCAGCATGGTGATATGATCGACATAGGGCACCGCGATCGGCTTGGAGCCGCCGCCGATCACTCTGATCTCCGACCCCATCATACCGTGAAAACTGTCGACAATGACGGTAACATTGGGGTCCCGCACGAATTTCGACAGTTTATGCGTGATTTCAACGCCGAGTTCCTGCGGCGTCTTGCCGGCCGCGACGATCGAGGGCACCAGCGGGATGGCGATGCGGCCATCCGGGCGGACAGGTATGCCGTGCACGCTCAGATCAGGCGCACCGTACACGAACACACTCAACGTATCTGCAGGCCCGATCCGGTAGGGCAAAGCGGCGGTCGAGGCGGCAGGCGGCCGCACAGACGCTCCATCCGTCGCGGTACAGGCCGACAGCGACAACAGACCAAGTCCGACCACGACTGGCGCAATCCACTTGCGGTTGAGTCGCCGGCGCCTGAGACTGGCTGAAATGACGGAATTGTTAAAAGAGAGGCGCTCTTGATCGTTCGATTGTAGATGCATTTGCAACCCCGACAACTGACCACGCTCAATATGTGTATTTTTCATCAAATTCTCTCAACTGAATGCATGCAGCGATCCACAGCCTATCGTGGCGGCGGCCTTTTAACTGAGATAATAGCATAGCTGATAACGAGATGCGTTAACATCGTGAAAAACGCAACCTCATAAACGTCTTAAAATTGAGACAGTTCCAATATCAATTTAAATTATCAGTTTCGTAATTTTTTACAATATGCCTTTCTTGGGCGGGTGTCAAAGACAAATTTTTCACTGTCAGCCGTCCGCAATTGACGTAGATGCGATGATTTGTTAATCTAATACCATTGTCAATATCGACGCTACAACTCGCAAAGTTTTATTTCAAAATTTAAAATGCGTTACGGTTTTAGAGACGTATCCATAAATAGAGACTTAAGCAACGAAGGCTTGACTTTTCCTGGGTCGCTGCGGGTCATGCTCGGATGCTCTCTGTCTGATTTCGAATGAGAGACGCTCCGTGCGACCTGTTTTGGTCTAGATCGGTCGCTATATGGTGACGCTAGAATGAGTTTTTCGGTGAGATTGGTGGGAAGTTAACGCAAAAAACATTTTCGATGTCTATGTTATATTTTTGAATCATAATTTTCATTCGGGGACGCTTCGTAACGCCATGATCTCAGCAAATTCGGCAATTGTATCATTCGGGGACATCAGGGCGCAGCAGCCTGGCACGCCCCCCAGACAGATTACTTCGATCACCTGCGAAAACTTTCGCAACGCTGATGCGCAGCAACTGAAGCGCCAGGGCGTGACAACGATTGTGGTTCCATCAGAATTTCGTCCGCTGGTCGACGATCAGACGCTGATCAAATGCCGTACCGCGGGCATTCGTGTGCTCAACGAGATCGAATTCCGGGAAATCTCATCCAAATCGATCGACATCGATCTGCTGTCGAACGGTTGGCTGGCCTATGGCGACACGCTGGGCGGCGGCATTACGCGCCGTATCATCGAGCGTGGCTTCGATGTCGTCTTGAGCTTGATCATCATGCTGCTCACGGCCCCGGTGCTGCTGGCAACCGCCTTGGCGATCAAACTCGACAGCAAAGGTCCGGTATTCTACCGCCAGACCAGGGTTGGGCTGTTCGGCCAGCCTTTTGAAATCCTGAAGTTCCGCAGCATGAGGGTCGATGCCGAACAAGCTGGCGCGCCGGTTTGGGCAACCCAGCGTGACCCGCGGGTCACGCGGATCGGGGCGATCATCAGGCTGCTGCGGATCGACGAACTGCCCCAGTTGTTCAACGTCCTGAAGGGGGAGATGAGCGTGATCGGCCCCCGCCCCGAGCGGCCGCATTTCGTCAATAATCTGGCAGCGCAAATCCCGCACTACCGCGACCGCAGCGTTGCCAAGCCGGGCATTACCGGCTGGGCGCAGGTGAATTACCCCTACGGTGCCTCGGTCGAGGATGCGCGTCGAAAACTGGCTTACGATTTATACTATATTAAGCATCGCAGTCTTATGATGGATTTCAGGATTTGCGTCGCGACGATTCGCGTCATCCTCTTGCGAGAAGGCGCTCGCTGACCCCGCGGCGGGCGAAGGTCCAGCCATGACGATCATCGCAATCGTCTATGCCTGCGTCGCGATCACCTACGCGATCCTTGGTGTCGGACTATTCGCCTGGCGGCGCACCACGGGCGTCGCGATCGCGGCCGGTCTGACCGCACTCTGGGCCGCCAGCTTCCTGCGTGCGCCCTTGTTGCAGGATGCCGCCTGGTTCCTGCAGGCCGCCGGCTGGATTGGCGCGCTCGGCGCACTCGAGCGGCGCTTCACCGCAGCGCCGGATTCGCGGATGCGCGCCGCCATCCGCATCATGATCGGGTTTGGCATCGCCAGCGCCGTGGTTGCCGCGCTCGGCGGCCTGACCGCCTCGTTTCAACTCGATGGGCTCGTGATCGAGGCACGCTTGTTTTTCGCCCTGGTCACTCTGATCTTGATCGAAAACATCTATCGCAACGCCGATGAAGATATTCGCTGGCACATCAACCTGCCGCTCATCGCGATCGCGACAATGGCGCTGTTTACCTTCCTGCTCTACGGCGATGCCATCATCCACAAGCGCTTGGCGGCCAGCCTGATCCAGGCGCAGGCCATCGTGTATATCATCGTGCTGCCGCTGTTCATTGGCACTGAACGGCGGATGCGCCGCTGGCGCAACAAGGTGCAAATGTCGCACGGCGCCGCGTTTTATACCAGCAGCCTGATCCTGGGCGGCTCCTTCCTGGTCGGGCTCGGCGTCACCGGCAGCCTGTTGCGTCACTATGGCAACGACTGGGGATCGGTGCTCGAAATCGCGCTGGTGTTCACCGGCATCGTGCTGGTTTCGGTGCTCGCGAGTTCGGGCTCCGCCCGCTCGAAGCTGCGTCACACGATCGTGACAAATTTTTTCGCACAGCGCTATGATTACCGCCGCGAATGGCTCCGGTGCATCGAAACTCTCGCGGCAGTCGAGCAGGGCGGGCTGCCGCAGCGGGTCATCAAGGCGCTGGCCGATACGATCGACAGCCCCTCCGGCGTGCTGCTGCTGCGCGATGCCGCATCCGAGGCGTTGACCCTGACGAGTGCGGGCGAGTGGAACATGCGCAGCCCCTACACGCCGATCGATCAAGCCCATCCGCTGGCCGCAGCCCTCGCGCGCGACGGTTTCTGCCGGCTCGACACGGCAGCACCGCCGATCACGATCGATACCGAGCCGGCCTGCTGGCTCGCGGTGTCGCTGCCCGACCCGCGGTCCTCGGTGCCGCTCGGCATGGTTCTGCTCGGCGCACCACGGGTTGCCGCCCCGCTGGGCGATGAATCCCTGGCGCTGCTGCGAGTCATTGCACGCGAGATTTCCCTGATGCTGGCCGAGCGCCGCGCCGCCGAGGCTTTGGCCGAGGCCAGGCGGTTTGCCGCGGCCGGGCAGCGCTTTGCCTTCGTCGCGCATGATATCAAGAACGTCGCCAATCAGCTCGCGCTGCTGGTCTCGAACGCTGATCATCATATGGACGATCCCGAATTTCGCGACGACATGATGGCGACCCTGCGCGGCTCGGTCGGCAAAATCCAGTCGATGCTGACGCGGCTGAAATCGCCGGAAATCCAGCCGCCGATGCGCCTTGATGCGGCCGGCCGGCTGCGCGGCCTCGGGACGGCCGCGTGGTCGAAGGGCGCGGTCGGCGTGGTGCTCGACATCGATGACCGCAGCGGCGACATCGCGATGGAGCCCGCCGCCTTCGATGCGGTGATGAACCATTTGATCGACAACGCGATCGAAGCCTCGGCCGCCGGCGAAATCGTGTCCGTCCAGGTCGAGCACGCGGCCACGACCCTCGCGATCACGATTACGGATCGTGGCGTCGGCATGTCCGACAGCTTCATCCGCGATGAGTTGTTTCGCCCCTTCACCTCGTCAAAAGCCACCGGTTTCGGGCTGGGCGCGTTTCAGGCACGCGAACTCGTGCACGCTGCGGGCGGCACCTTCACGATTTCCAGCACCGTCGGTACCGGCACCGTGATCAGATTGACCTTTCCCATCCTTGACCCGGCCGCTCACAATGTGAAACTCCTGCTCGCATGACCGCTCCGGACCGCGACAAACTTCTGGTCGTCGAAGACGACGACGGGCTCTGCCGGCAATACCGCTGGGCGTTTCCCGGCCGCGTCGTGCTGACCGCCAATTCCCGCGCAGAGGCGATGACGGTGCTCGAACGCGAGCGCCCGGCGGTCGCGGTGATCGACCTTGGTCTGCCGCCGGACCCGGATGGCGTGACCGAGGGGTTCGCGACGCTGCACGATCTGCTGGCAATCTGCCCGGACATGAAGGTGATCGTTGCGACCGGCAACGGCGCCAAGCGCAACGCGATCCACGCGATCGGCCACGGCGCGCATGATTTTTATGAAAAACCGGTCGATATCGATGTGCTCCGGCTGATCGTCGATCGTGCGTTCCGCCTGTTCGATCTGGAGGCGGAGAACCGCGCGCTCGGTGCCATCGCCGGGTCCAGCCCGATCAAGAGCGTGATCACCGCGGCGGATTCGATGCTGAAAATCTGCCGCGACATCGAAAAACTCGCCCAGACCGATGTGCCGGTGCTGCTGCTGGGCGACAGCGGGACCGGCAAGGAGGTGCTCGCGCGCGCCCTGCACGACCTCAGCCCGCGCGCCGGCGGCCCGTTCATCGCGATCAACTGCGGCGCGATTCCCGAGCATCTGCTGGAAAGCGAGTTGTTCGGCCATGAGCGCGGTGCCTTCACCGGCGCGGTGCGCCAGACCCTGGGCCGGGTGGAACTCGCGCAGAAAGGCACGCTGTTCCTCGATGAAATCGGCGACCTGCCGATGAGCCTGCAGGTGAAACTGCTGCGCTTCCTGCAGGAACACGTGATCGAGCGGGTCGGTGGGCGGAAATCGATCCCGGTTGATGCGCGCATCGTGTCGGCGACCAACCAGAACCTGGAACAAAGGGTCGAAACCCAGCAATTCCGGATGGATCTGTTCTACCGGCTCAACATCGTCTCGGTGCGCATTCCGCCGCTGCGCGAGCGGCCGGGCGATGCCGTGCTGCTCGGGCGCTACTTCCTCGCCCGGTTCGCCCGGGAATCCGGCCGGCGCGTCATTGGCCTATCGGAGCAGGCGGTCGCGGCCCTCGCGGCGCATCCGTGGCCGGGCAATATCCGCGAGCTGGAAAATCGCATCCGGCGCGGTGCGATCATGGCCGAGGGGCGCTTTGTCGAACCGGCCGACCTTGAACTCGCGCCGGCCGATGCCGCGGTGATCGATTTACGAACCGCCCGCCAGCGCGCCGAGCGTGAGGCGATCCAGATCGCCATCGCGCATTCGCAGGGCTCGATCGCCACGGCCGCCCGGCGGCTCGGCGTCAGCCGGCCGACGCTCTACGCACTCATCGAGTCGCTCGGCATCGCCGATCTCGTCAAAGCCGGATATTCGAACGACCAATCCGAACCGATTACGGAATCAGAAGCCCAATGAAACATCTCTATCGCAGTCTTATCCTCGCAACGCCGCTGGCCTTCTCGGCCATCAGCCTCGCCCATGCCGATCCGGTCTCGCGCGCGCAGGGCTATATGGCGCAAGGCAAGCCGCGCGACGCCATGCTGGTGCTCCGCAATTACCTGCGCAACCACACCACCGATGGCCCGGCCAATTTCATGCTGGCGAAGCTCGATCTCACACTCGGCAGTCCGGTGTCGGCCGAACGTGAGGCACGCGCTGCGCGCGCTGCGCACTATCAGCCCAACCGTGCGCTGACCCTGTTGCTCGATTCCTATCTGGCGCAGCGGCGCTACATCGATCTGCTGCATGATTTCCCGCTCGGCACGGCAACGGGCAATGCCGGTGCCCGCATCGAACTTGGCCGCGCCGCCGCCGAACAGGCGCTGCACCAGCCGGATCGCGCGACGGCGGACCTCGCCAAGGCGAAAAATTTCGACGACAAACTGCCCGCCGTCTGGCTGGCGCTGCAAACGGCGGCGCTCAGCCACGGCGATACCAAGGCCGCGGCCGACGACCTTGCGCACGCCAAGGCGCTCGACCCGAACGATCACCAGGTGGTGCTCGCGGAAGCGCGCGCAGCGCTTGCGGGCGGCCAGCCGAAAGACGCCATCGCCGCGCTCAATGCGCTGCTGGCCAAGGACCCGAGCGATCTGACCGCCCGGCTGACCCTGGCGAATGCGCTGATCGCCGCCGGCGAGCCTGCGCAGGCGCAGACGGAGATTTCCACGGTTCTGAAACTCGCCCCCGGTTCGGTCGGCGCGCTCTACCTGCAAGCCGGCCTCTATGTCAGCCACCAGAAATGGAAACAGGCCCAGGCCGTTCTGCAACGTCTGTCGCCGATCATGGCGGAGCTGCCGGGTGCCTATTTCCTGCAGGCGGAAACGCTGCTGCATCTCGGTGAGTTCGGCGCGGCACAGCAGGATGCGGCGCATTACGTGGCGCATGTGCCGGGCGATCCGGCGGGGCGGCGCCTGCTCGCGGCACTGGCGCTGAAAAATCATCATCCACATGTCGCCCTGTCGACGATCGAGGCCGCAGGTGCGGCTGCGAAGCAGGATTTCGGCATGACGATGCTGCATGCCGCTGCGGAACAGGCGATCGGCAATATCGTGCAGGCCAAGGCGGATTTGACGCTGGCGGCCAGCCTGGCGCCCAAAAGTCCCGAGCCGCTGGCACATCTCGGTCAGATCGATCTGGCGATCGGCGATGTGCATGGCGCGACGGCGGCGTTTCAGAAGGCGGTGGCGCTCAGCCCGTCCGATCCAATTTTGCAGGCAGCACTTGCCCAGGCGGCGATCGCCAGCGGCAATCAACCGGTTGCAACCGCGGCGATCGCGCAGCTCGATCATCTGAAAGGCCCAGCCGCCGGCGCGATGCTGGCGGCGGAACTGCATCTCGCCGCCTTCGACCTGCCGGCGGCACAGGCGGATTATCAGACCACGCTGAAGACGCAGCCGGGCAATGTCGGCGCGATGCTCGGCCTCGCCCACATCGCCCTGCTGCAGGGCCATCAGGCCGAGGCGATCGCCATGACGACCAAGGCGGTGAAGGCCGACCCGACCAATCAGGCGGCGGTCTCGGCCCTGGCGTCGCTGCTCGCGAGCACCAACGATTTTGCCAAAACCAATACGGTTCTGCAGGCTGCGCACAAGGCGGCCCCCGATAATCCGGTGTTTATCGCCGATATCGCGAGCCTCGATATCCGCCTGAAAAAACTCGATCAGGCGAAGGCGCTGCTTGATGGCGTCGACCCGAAGCTGCAGAACAACCCGACGATCCTGGCCGCGCAGGCGCAGGTGGCGCTCGCGCGCAAGGATGTGCCTGGTGCCAAGACCGATCTGGCCGCGCTGATCAAGCAGAATCCGCAAAACCTGGCCGCCAGGCTGGCGCTGATCCGGCTCGATGTCAGTTCCAAAGATCCGTCCGGCGCCGATGCGGTTCTCACCGAAGGGCTCAACCTGGCACCAACCAACCCGACGCTGCTGCAAACCAAGGTCGGGCTCGCGTTCAAACTAGGCGGCATGACGGCGGCACTCTCGACCGCCAACAAGCTGGCGGCGGACCCTGCGCATCAGCCGGCGGCGTTGGTGCTGCCCGGCAAGCTCTATCTCGCCAATCACCAGCCCAAGCAGGCGGTTGCGGCGCTGGGGGCGGCGGCACAATCGCATCCCTCCGCCCAGATTGCGCTTAACCTCGCCGAAGCGCAGGCGATCAGCGGCGATCCGCAGGCGGCAAGGGCGACGCTCGATGCCGCGATCAAGACCTATGGCCCGTCGCCGGCGCTGGAAAATGCCGCCGGGCAGGTCGCGCTGGCGGCCAACGACCTGCCGGGCGCTGCGGCGCATTATCAGAGTGCGCTGAACAAGGCACCGAACGATGTGCTGGCGCTGAACAACCTCGCGTGGATCGCTGGCAAGCAGAAGGACAAAGCTGCCGCCGGTCTGGCCGCCCGCGCCTATGCGATCAGCCCGACGCCGCAGATCGCCGATACGCTCGGCTGGATTCTTGCCAAGCAGGCGAACGATACGGCACAGGCGCTGGTACTGCTGGATCAGGCGCATCAGGGCATGCCGAACGACCCGAGTGTCGCGTATCATTACGCGACCGTGCTGGCCGAAACCGGCGACAAGACCAAAGCCGCCGCGGTGCTCAAGCCGGTATTGGCCAACAAGGCACCGTTCCCGGACCGGTCGGCGGCGGAGAAGCTCGATGCCAGCCTCACGAAATCCTGAGCTGACGATCGGACGGGCCACGCCACATGCTCCATAGCCTGATCCTGCTGGCGTTTCTGGCGGCGCTGACCGTTCTGGCGCTGATGAAGCCGATGGCCGGCGTCGTTGGCTACGAATGCTTCACCTTCATGAGCCCGCAGCAGGAAACCTACGGCATCACCGGCGCCCTGCCGGTCGCGCTGATCGTGGCGCTGGCAACCGTGGTGGGTTGCGTCATCAATCACGAGCCGAAGAAGTTTTCGTTCAACGGCGTGACGATTCTGGTGATCGCCTTTCTGCTCCAGGCGACCATCAGCACCATCTTCGCCCAGGCGCCGAGCACGATCGTGCTGCCGGTCTATACCGATCTGCTGAAGTCGCTAGGATTTCTGCTGCTGGTCGGCGCGCTGATGACGACGCGCATGCGGATCCACGCGCTCGTGTGGCTGATCGTGCTGGCGATCGGCTATTATGGCGTCAAGGGCGGGCTGTTCACGCTGCTGAGCGGTGGCAACGATCATGTCTACGGTCCGCCCAACAGCATTCTGAGCGACAACAACCAGTTGGCGGTCGGGCTGCTGACGGTGCTGCCGCTGATGAATTATCTACGGGTCATTTCTGCGCATCGTATCGTGCGGATCGGCTTGACGATCGCAATGCTGCTGACCGTGATCGCGGTGGTCGGCACCTATTCGCGCGGCGGGCTGCTCGCCCTGTTCGCAATGAGCGCCTTTCTGTGGTGGAACAGCAAAGGTCGAATAAAATCCGGCGTTCTGATCGCGATCGGGCTCGCCGTCGCCATCAGTTTCATGCCGGCGCAATGGGTGGCGCGGATGCACAGCATCCAGCATTTTCACCACTCGGATTCCGCCAACGACCGGCTGACCGTGTGGCGCCAGGCCTTCGGCATCGCGCTTGCCAATCCGCTGGTTGGCGCGGGATTCAAGGCGACTGCCACACCCACGGTGATTCATCGTTATTATCCTGACGCTAACCAGCGCGCGACCCACAGTATCTGGTTTCAAATCGTCAGCCAGGGCGGCTTCACGCTCCTGTTCATTTTCATCGCCCTGAATGTGGTGAGCGTCATCAAGCTGCATCGCATCCGCTGGCGAACCAGGGGGGATCCCTCCTTGCGGTGGATCGATGAATTATGCCGGATGATCGAGGTGTCGATGATCGCGTTCCTGGTCGGCGGTTCGTTCCTGTCACTCGGCTACTATAGCCTGTTCTACACGCTGCTGATTATGGTCGGCGCGCTCGGGGTGATCGTGCAGGGGGTGCCGGCACGCAATGAAGTGCGGTCGAGCGGCCGCGTGCTACAACCGGCGGTGCCCGGCGCGATCGAGCCCGCGTGGCGCGGCCGGCGCGGCGTGCAGGGATAGTCGGACATGGAAGGTCTCTTTTTTCTCGCCGGTTTGTTTGCGATCGTCTGGCTCGCCTATTGGGTCGCGCAGGAAGGCCGCGGCGCGCCCGGTGCCAAGCGCAAATGGTCGCCGTTCGACTGGGCGGAGGATCCAACGCCGCCCGCCGCCGAGCCGGCCAAGACCGCGCCGCGCCGTACCGGCGCATCCTGGCGGGACCGCGCGGTCGGCGACCGGAGGCGATGACGCTCCGGCTCGTCACGATCTCCACGCTGTTTCCAAATCACGCGATGCCCTCGCACGGCGTGTTCGTCGAAACCAGGCTGCGGCATCTGCTGGCCGATGAGGCGGTCGAAAGCGTCGTGCTCGCGCCGGTGGCCTGGATGCCGATCCGCGTGGCGCGGTTGGGCGACTGGGCGCGCCACGCCGCGGCACCGGCGCGCGAGACGCGGTTCGGCATCGATGTGCGGCATCCGCGCTATGTCGCGATCCCCCGCATCGGCCAGGCGCTGACGCCGCATACCCTGTACTGGACGCTCAGGGCCGCGCTGCGCCGGTTGATCGCCGAGGGATATCAGCCGGATGCGATCGATGCGCATTACCTCTATCCCGATGGCGTCGCCGCCGCTTGGCTGGCGCGGGAATTTTCGCTGCCGCTGGTGCTGACGGCGCGCGGGTCGGATGTGACGCAATGGCCGGATTTCGCCCGGCCGCGCCGGCTGATCGGCGCGGCGATCCGCCAGGCGGATGCGTTGATCACGGTCAGCGATGCGCTCGGCCGCGGGGTGGCGGCGCTGGGTGCCGATGCGGCAACCATTACCACGCTGCGCAATGGGGTGGATATCACGCTGTTCACCCCGCTCGACCGCGCGGCGGCGCGTGCCGCGATCGGGCTGGAAAACCCCTATATTCTGTCGGTCGGGCATCTGATCCCGCGCAAGGGACATGATCGGGTGATCGAGGCGTTTGCCACAATCGCCGATACCGTGCTCGCCGGGCATGACCTGGTGATTGCGGGTGATGGGCCGGAGCGCGAGCGGTTGACCCAACTGGCGAAGTCACGCGGCGTCGCCGCACGGGTGCGGCTGGTCGGCGCGATGCCGCAGCCGCGGCTGCCGTTGTATTACAGCGGGGCGGCTTGCCTGGTGCTCGCCTCGAGCCGGGAGGGGTGGGCGAACGTGCTGCTCGAAGCCATGGCATGCGGCACGCCGGTGGTGGCCTCACCGGCCGCCGGCAATGACGAGGTGGTGCGCGCGCGCGCCGCCGGGTTGGTCGCTGCGGATTTCACGCCGGCTGCCCTTGCCGCGGCGTTGCAATCATTGCTGGCCGATCCGCCGGCCAGGGCCGCGACCCGCGCCTATGCCGAGGCGCATGGCTGGCGCGAGATCAGCGCCGGGCAACGCGCGATCTTCGAGCGCGTGATCAGTCGGCGGCAGCCTGCTCGCGCGCCAGAGCTTGTTCGATCAGGCTGATGGTCGGGCCAACGCCGTAAAGCGCGATGAAGCCGCCGAAGCGCGGACCTTCGGACTGGCCGAGCAGGACCTGATAAAGGCAGCCGAACCAGTCCTTCAGGGAAGCGAAGGCATGCCGCTTGCCGACATCGTAGAGCAGGGTTTGCAGCGCATCGGCATCGGCCGGCGTGGTGGCGAGAGCCGTGGCCAGATCGTGCAGCGCCGCCCGTTCGAGCTCGGTTGCGGCCCGGTAGCGCTTGGTCGGCTTGACGAAATCCTGGTAGTATTTCACCGCGAAATCGACCAACCGGGCCAGAAACGGCGATGCTTCCGGGTTTGCGTCCGGCCGGTAGGCGCGGATGAAGCCCCACAGCATGTCCGGCGTTTCGGCGTTCACCACCGAGGCGAGGTTGAGCAGCATGCCGAACGGCACCGGGCTGCCGGATGAATTGGGGATCGTGCCGCCGTGGATGAACCAGGCGGGATTATCCTCCGCGGTGCCGGTGCCCGCGCACAGCGCATCGACGCTGGTCAGGTAATCATCCGTCGCGCGAGGGATCACGTCGAAAAACAGGCGCTTGGCGCGCTGTGGCGAGGCGAACATGAACTGGCCGAGGCTTTCGGCCGGGGCATAGTTCAGCCACTCTTCGACCGAGAGGCCATTGCCCTTCGACTTGCTGATTTTTTGCCCCTTGTCGTCGAGGAACAATTCATAGGTGAAGGTTTCCGGCGGCTCGGCATCCATCGCGCGCACGATGGCGCTGGAGAGCCGCACGGAATCGATCAGATCCTTGCCGGACATTTCGTAGTCGACCCCGAGCGCATACCACCGCATCGCCCAGTCGGCCTTCCATTGCAGCTTGGCGGCACCATCGTAGATCGAGGTTTCGAACACGGCGCCGGTCTCCGGATCGCGCCAGGTGACGCTGCCGGCATCGACATCGACCGCATCGATCGCGACCTGCATGACCACGCCGGTGCGCGGGTGCAGCGGCAGAATGGGCGAATAGGTCGCGCGCCGCTCCGGCCCGAGCGTGGGGCGAATGATGTCGCGAATGATATCGTGCCGCGCCGCGACCACGCGCAGCGCATCGTTGAACCGGCCGGTGGTGTAGTATTCGGTCGAGGAGGCAAACTCGTATTCGAAGCCGAAACCATCGAGAAAGCTGCGCAGCCTTGCGTTGTTGTGGGCGCCGAAGCTCGCATGGGTGCCGAACGGGTCCGGCACGCGGGTGAGCGGCTGGCCGATATAGGCTTGCAGCATCTCCTGCTGGGGCACGTTGCCGGGCACCTTGCGCAGCGCGTCCATATCATCGGAAAACGCGAGCAGTTTCGAGGGCAGACCGGTCAGTTTGGTGAAGGCGAGGCGAATCCACGAAGTCCGGGCAACCTCCATGAAGGTGCCGATGTGCGGCAGGCCGGAGGGGCCGTAGCCGGTTTCGAACAGCGCATGGGTTTTCCCCGAGCGGGCGAGGCGTTGGGCGACGCGCTCCGCCTCACGGAACGGCCAGCTGGTGGGGGATTTGATGTCTTGATCGGTCATGGGTTGGGTTTAGGGTCGGCGCACGGCGGGGTCAAACGCCGGGAGCGTTGGGCTGCACGGCATTGTCCGGCGTCGCATTATCGGAACGCGCGGCGCCGGATCATCCCATCATCGCGCCCACCGCCAGTCGCGCACTTCCGGCATGTCCTCGCCGTGCTCGCCGATATAGAGCCGGTGGCGTTCCATCGTGGTCCAGTACCGCGCCGTCGCGGCTTCGACCGCGCCGTGCAGGCGCGGGATGCGCATGATCGCATCGAGCGCCAGCTGATACCGATCGAGGTTGTTCAGCACCACCATGTCGAACGGCGTGGTCGTGGTGCCCTCCTCCTGATAGCCGCGCACGTGGAAATTATCGTGATTATGCCGCCGATAGACCAATTTATGGATCATCGCGGGATAGCCGTGGAAGGCGAAGATCACCGGCCTGTCGGTGGTGAACAGATCATCGAAATCCCGGTCGTCCAACCCGTGCGGATGCGCCGATTGCGGTTGCAGCGCCATCAGATCGACCACATTGACCACGCGGATGCGAATGTCCGGCACATAATCGCGCAGCAACGTCACGGCCGCCATGGTCTCCAGCGTCGGCACATCGCCGGCGCAGGCCATCACCACATCGGGCTCGCCCGCGGTATCGCTCGCCCAGTCCCAGATGCTCGCACCGGCGGTGCAGTGGCGCACCGCCTGCTCCATCGTGAGCCACTGAAACTCCGGCTGTTTGCCCGCGATGATCAGATTGATATAGTTACGACTCCGCAAGCAATGATCAGCGACCGAGAGCAGGCAATTGGCATCCGGCGGCAGGTAGATCCGCACGACATCCGCCTTCTTGTTGGCGACATGATCGATGAAACCAGGGTCCTGATGCGAGAACCCGTTATGGTCCTGCCGCCAGACATGCGAGGTGAGCAGATAATTCAAGGAAGCGATCGGTTTGCGCCAGGCGATGGTGCGGCTGACCTTGAGCCATTTCGCATGTTGGTTGAACATGGAATCGATGATGTGAATGAACGCTTCGTAGCAGGAGAATAATCCGTGCCGGCCGGTGAGCAGATAGGCTTCGAGCCAGCCTTCGCACATGTGCTCGCTCAGAATTTCCATCACCCGGCCCTGGGCGCTCAGGTCGGTGTCGGTCGCGATGGTCGCCGCCATCCATTCCTTGCCGCTGACCTGATAGACAGCATCCAACCGGTTCGAGGCGGTCTCGTCAGGCCCGAACAGCCGAAAATTCGCGGCCGCGAGATTGAGCTTCATCACCTCGCGCAGAAACCCACCAAGCACCCTTGTCGCCTCGGCGGTGACCGAACCGGGCGTGGGCACGCTGACTCCATGATCGTAGAGATGCGGCATCACCAGCGGGACCAGTACCTCACCGCCGTTCGCGTGCGGGTTGGACCCCATGCGGCGATGGCCGGTGGGGGCAAGCGATGCGTATTCATCGCGCAGCTTGCTTTGCGCATCGAACAATTCGCCCGGTCGGTAGCTGCGCATCCATTCATCGAGTTGCCTGAGATGCTTAGGATTTTTGAAATCCGCGAGCGGCACCTGATGCGCGCGCCAGATGCCTTCGACCGGTTTACCATCGACGAATTTCGGCCCGGTCCAGCCCTTCGGGCTGCGCAGCACGATCATCGGCCAGCGCGGCCGTTCCGGCGTTGCGCCGTCGCTGCCCGTACGAGCCCGGGTCTGGATCGCGCGGATCTTGTCGAACACGATATCGAGCGTTGCCGCCATCGCTTGATGCATCAGCGTTGGATCGTCGCCGGCGACGACATGCGGATCATAGCCATAGCCGCGCAGCAGAGCGTCCAGTTCATCGGGCGTGATGCGCGCGAGCACGGTCGGGTTGGCAATCTTGAAGCCATTCAAATGAAGAATCGGCAGTACCGCGCCATCGCGCACCGGGTTAAGAAATTTATTCGAATGCCAGCTGGTCGCCAGCGCGCCGGTTTCGGCCTCGCCATCACCGATCACGCAGCTGACGATCAACCCCGGATTATCGAACGCCGCGCCATAGGCATGGGCGAGCGAATACCCCAGTTCACCGCCTTCGTGAATCGAACCTGGCGTGCCCGGCGACACGTGGCTGGGAATGCCATAAGGCCAGGAAAATTGCCGGAATAAGCGATGCAGCCCGCTGCGGCTGCGCTCGATATCCGGGTAGCGCTCGGTATAGGAGCCTTCCAGATAGGTCTGCGCCACCACGCCGGGTCCGCCATGACCGGGGCCGGCGATATAGATCATGTCGAGATCGCGTTCGGTGATCATCCGATTGAGATGAACATAGATGAAATTGAGCCCCGGCGTGGTGCCCCAATGGCCCAACAGCCGCGGCTTGATATGCGCAAGCGTCAGCGGCACATCGAGCAGCGGATTGTCCTTCAGATAGATCTGCCCGACCGACAGGTAATTTGCCGCCCGCCAATAGCCATCCATCCGCCGCAGCAGATCTGGTGATAAGGGTGCGCGTTGATGAATATCGGGCATGATCTCTCCGTTCGTCGTCGAATAACGCAGCCGGGATTTACTCAGCAGTCGGTAATATAGGCGACATTTGGTGCTTTGAAGAATGATTGCACGAGACGTGGTTTGCGCTTGATGGCGGCGAGTTGGGCTTCGATT
>NZ_NCJX01000136.1:0-5347 GCF_002282635.1 Acidiphilium sp. 34-64-41
TTATGAACGGCGGTCTCAGGCCGCTCAGGAACCCTACTTCCGCATGGGACTTTTGAGTAGTCTTATGCCGGTTTTCTGTTCCACTCAGCCGCACAGGCCAAAATGGGCGTTGCCGGGGTTGGCCTAGCCGGTATCGGCGGCGCGATCGGTCTGGATGATCTGGCCGGTAGCGCGCTCAACCGGCAACGCAGCGCACGCGGCGTGGGCATGACGCCCGGACAGGCGGCTTCATTCAGCACGAATTTCAATCAATTCGGCAACGCCGATGCTTTCGCGGCCAACATCGCCAATGCACGCAACGATGTGTCGAAACGATGGGTATTTGCCGGGCTGGGCATCGGGCAGAATGCCTTGCAGCACGATAGCAATTTCCAATTGAGCCTCGACGCCGAGAAAAAAATGCAGATCGCGCTTAAGGCCATGCCGCGCGCAGACTGGATGAATGAAGCGCAAGCCCGTGGCTATAACCTGCTCGCCTCAACCGAACAGATGCGCCTCGATCGCCACACGTCAGTCTCGCGGATGAACTCCGCCGTTGTCAACGCGCGTAACGACGTTCACAGCGTGGGTTTTAGTAGCGCCGTGGGCCGCGACTGGATCAACCTGGACATTCAACTGCGCAAGGCCGGGATTGAAATTGAAAGCAGCCTTATCACCGGCCTGCATCGCCTTGCACCCGTCTTGACGCGGGTTTCCGCCGAAGCCTCGCACTGGGTCGCGGCGTTCGCCAAAGGCCCGGAGATGGGCAAGATCGTCGGTGACGTAGAAGGTGGATTAAAGACGTTCGCCAAATTCATCGGGTCCGGCAGTTTTCAGAAAGACCTCACCGCGTTTGAGACATCGATAGGCGACCTAGCCGGCGAGATCGGCGCGGTGGCACGGTTTCTGAAACCATATGCCAAAGCCCTCGACCCCACGATGGGTAAGAAGGGGAAGGCGGGGTTCAACCCCTACCACCCCGGCGGCGGCCTGTTCGGCCCTCCAGCGCAGCCCGCAGATCACTCGGGTTCGGGACTGGAACTCTGGATTCACAACCAGAACCGCGAGAAGATAAAGCAGATCGACGCGTGGTCCAAGAAACACACGCCTTGGATGCCGCTCGCCCCGATCCCGCCGAAGTGGACGCAGCACAACAACCCGCTCGACCTGATGCCGGGGGGCAAGTTGGAGCATTTCGGCACGACCAAGCAGGGTATTCAGGCCGGGGCCGCGTTGCTTCGCCAGTATCCGACGAAACACCAAGCCGATACGCTGGCATCGATCATCCCGGTATGGAACGGGCACGGCAAGAACGACGCCTCCTACATCGCCAATGTCTCGAAGTGGTCCGGCATCAAGCCGAACGCCCCGATCAACATGGATAATAAAGCGACGATGGCAAAAGTCATTTCCGCCATGAGCCGCGAGGAGGGCACCGACAGGGTTACGCGGGCACAAGCCACCGCAGCGCTCTCGGGTGGCCCTTCTGGCCTCCCCGCCAAAGTGGAACGCCTTGTAGAGACACTACGCCGCCAGAAGCCCATGCGCCCGCAACAGGTCACGATCCGCAACCAGACCAGCGCACGGGTGGCGATCCAAGCAAACGCGGCGGCTTTCTGATGGCAGGGTATCGGGGCAAGGGGCGAGGGTGCGGGCCGGGACAGGGGGCGGGCGATGGCTCCCCCAGCCCCGAGAAACCGACCCGATCCGCAGTTCGGCAGGCGGTGCGCACCGAACTGAAAGCCGGGCGGCGCAAGCTATACGCCCTGATTCAGACCATCGACGCCATCATGGTCATGGCTGGTGAGGCCGCGCTGATCGAGCGCGGGCAACGGGTGATCGAGGCTGTGCGGCGGTTGCCCGATGCCTGACGCCCTCGAACCCGCCAAAATGGGAGTGTCCGCGCCGATGCAAACCCCCGCTCATGCCCCAGCCGCGTGGCGCTACGGCAGTTTCGTGAGGCTGCTGCTGCCGATCGAGCGGGCATTAAGCCCGCCGCCGCCCCGACCCTGCGGTGGTAGATGCATCAGAAACCGCACAATCTTTGAATCATCTGGACGGCGTCCGGCGCGCGCTCTAACCCCATCCGCAAGAGATCGAGCGTAGCGGCCTGCAAGGCGGTGGCAGGGAGCGATTTCAACCGAGCCTTAATCTGATCCTTCTCCGTTGCGGGCAACGTCGAGGCCTCAATTTTAGCGGAAATCAAGTCTCGGATAGTATCGCTGTGCAGTTTGACCGTTACAGTACCGAGGATCGCACTCAAACCGCCATCATCCTCAAGAAAATCAAGGCCGCGGGCGGTAATGGCGGAGTGTGTGTAACCCAACGAATTTCCGCTAGCCTGCATACCGCCCGTGATTAGGCCTAATTCCTTCAAATACGCCAAATTCGTGTATTTGACTCCCTCGTCCCCTTCGATCAATTCGAAAATTAGCAATGTCCGCGGGTACGCATCTTTAAGCTTCCTCAAGATGTTGTTCTGCATTTTGCGATCAAGCATGTTCGTTTATTTCATAATTTCAAAAGGACGGTGACTTGCTCAACAGTTAACTCTTGTCCTATCAAACTAATTCGCATTTCCTCGAATTTAGAAAACATGCGCCGGTAACGGTCCACGCTCGGACTATGCGAGTTGAAATCGCGCCCCTTGAACGAAGAGAAGCGACCAAGTTTCTCAACTAAGAAGGAAGCAATTCCCATATACTCCGTCTCGTGATTGCCGTCAAACCCGAGGAATTTCGGTTTTTTCCCCCTTAAGCCGACATTTTCCTCAAGTTTTTTCTTTTCTGTTGAAGAAAACGATTTAAATGCAGCTTCGATAAAACTCCACATATCTAGTGTATCCACCACAAGTTTCACAGCGGCGGGAGAGTCTGAGTAATTATGAAAGATGTGCTGCATCTCCCAATCTAACGCCCAAAAGTGTCCGCCTTGTATGACATCTTGGATTAGATTTATCGTTTCACTATTCTTATAGCCTGGCTGTGCTTTAAGCATTTCTGTTAATAGCCAAATTATTAGTTTCTCAGCATTGCCTGGCTTGAAGGTAGCAGGCTCATTATGGACCGCCCCCGCTTCGATGAGGCGACGGATAGCCTGCGCTCTGGACGGTAAGCCCCCTTGTTGAGCGCGCCATGTATCAAGCTGCTCAAGCAAATCAGGATCAAGTCGCATTTCGAATCGCTCGCTTTTCGGTGTCATAATTTTCCCGTACATGTTTAGGTATTGCCGTATGAAGACCGTACATAACGTATTACTTTACGTATTGCAAATGCAAATTACAAGGCGCTGAGTCTCCGTCCGCTGGGCAGCGGTCCGGGCGCCCGCTATGAAAGCTATGACGACCAATCAAAATCGCGCTGTGGCATGGCATGGCATGTGATGGATATTCAGGCTCATCGATCGGCCGTCATCCCGACCAGCGCGTCACACACGCGGCCGAAGCGCTGGCGCGCTCGACCGGTACGGCGCTGAAAGGACCATGGCTGTGCGATTTGGATCGGGCTTTGGATTGGCACCGCCAACCGACATGAACCTATGTGACCAAAAATGCTGGCGGCTGAGGATTGGAGCAGTAAAAGTACGACCACCATTTCGTAGCGTATTCATTAAAATATCCGGAAATTACCGGATTTCCGTCGACAGGAATGCTACTTGATCAAGCGAAGTTTCGCGTTTGCATAAAACACACTGGACCTTGTACTGCCTGAGATCATTTTGCGCCGCTTGCCGCTGCTCCCACGTCCAGATCAAAGGAGACTCTTTAAGCAAAAGTTTGTTCCCGCACGTAGTATTTGAACAATTGATTGATATGTACCATTTCCCTCGTTTACCAGAAATTGAACTAATGAAATCCATTTTATTGGACTTTTAATATTTTTGTTAGCAGGCGTCTTATTGCTTCGGGGCGAGTGGGTAGGTCGGGCTGTGACCGTCGCCAGCTATCGATTGCGGTTAAGGTTGTCCGTTCCAGCCGCACATTTACGGCCTCACTATCTTTAACTGGTCGACCTTTTAATGGTTTTTTAGCGCTTGTAATTGACATAATGAGTTTATAGCGCCATTAAAGGCGGGCCGCAAGCGATCTGATCCATCGCAAGCGGCCCTGACCATCAACACCGAATGGAGAATAATGCAGATGGCTACCAACAATCATACAGGATTCCTGTATCCTGCGAACAACATCACCCCGACCATCGGCGCAATCAAAGCGCTGGTCGATCGGCAGGTTGCCGAACTTCGCGCCCTGGCCGGCTCGCCGGGCGAGCGCGCCATACTTACCCGCATCGCCACGCAGGCCATCACGCGCGGCCTGAGCGAAGGTATGGCGTCATGAACCGCCGCCGCACCCTCGCCAGCCTCGCCGCTGGCACCGCCGCCGCGCTGGTGGCGCCGATCGCCGCCCATGCGGGCAACCCCGATGCCGAACTGATCGCCCTGTGCGCCCGTTTCGATGCCAACGAACGGCGCTATCTCTCTTTTTACTCGGGTGGCGCGAACGAGATCACCGACGATGATGAGCGGGATGCGGTGACCGATCCAATCGCGTATAAGCAACGCGACCTTGCCGAACAGATCACCGGCCACCGCATCACCACGCTCGCAGGCTTTGCGGCCGTGGCACGAAGCCTTGGCCTCTGGGATTCGCAGATCGGTGAACCCGAGAAACATGGTTGCATTAACGAGCAGCTTGTCGCGATGCTGGTGCGGGACGGAAGGGCGATGTCATGACGCGGCGGATATCGCCGCGCGGGAAACATCGGAATCCAAACCCACAATCACCATACCGTGAGCAAGCAAAGCACAACCGGGCGTTTGGCAAAGGTTCCATCTGTGATTGCTGGACCGTCCGCACCATTACCATATTTTCATAATTAGCTTCCTAGTAGGAAGCCTCCCAAAAACTTAGCGGCCCTGGGGAAACATGGGGCCGCTTTTTTGCGTCCGGCCTAGGGCGTGTTTTTCGCATTCCTGCCCTGCGAAATGTTGCCCCAGATGTTGCCCTGTTCGATATTTCAGCGAATCTCGACCGTGCAAAATGCGTCTAGTCCATTGTTTTTCCTGACTATAATTGCAGCACGGGCGATCGGCGTGTGGCCGATCGCCCGCTCTGCATGGGTCAGTGGACGAACGAGCCTAAAACGGGATCTCGTCGTCGAGATCAGCGCCCATACCCGGTGTGATGCCACCCGTGGCCCCGGCGGTCTCGCGCTGACGGGGGGTTGCGGCGCTTGTGCCTCCTTCCCGGCGAGCACCGTTCGGTGAGCCAAGCAGGATCAGCTGACTGTCGTAGCCGCTCAGGACGATTTCGGTCGTGTAGCGTTCGTTCTCGTTCTGATCGACCCATTTCCGGGTTCGCAGCGTGCCT
>NZ_NCJX01000137.1:0-5329 GCF_002282635.1 Acidiphilium sp. 34-64-41
GGTAGCCGTTGTCGGCCACGGAGCGTTGCAGGGCGCGGAAGATCACCGCGAAGCGCTCGGACGGGTCGGCGGGCATGAAAGGCGCGTTCGAGATCATGGGTATGGGTAAACCATGATCGGTGGGGGGTGGGAAAGGGAAAAAGTTAGTTTTGGAAACGGTTATGGGGCGCGTTGGCGCGATCTTGCGGGGCTGGGCGTCAGGTTGGTTTAGCATAGGTGGATTTAAGGATCGTGTAGAGGGTGTCGGGGAGAGAGGCATCGGTTTCGCCGCTGTTCTTCGCACTTTCGATCAGGTCGAAGCGGGACAGGATTTGGATCGGCTGTTCGTCGGCGAAGCGGCAATAGATATCGAGATATTGGGCCGCGAGTTTGTGCAACGCGGGATCGCCCGTTCGTTCGAGCACGGCGACTCGGTCGCCGCAGAGGCGTGCCAGGTCGGCGGTGAAGGCGCTGCCGTCGGCCGGCATTCGCACGGCTTTGCACCGAAAGCCGCCCCGCATATCGAACCACTGCACGGCGGCTTGGGTGAAATCGACATCGGTGAAGCCGGCGAATTCCGGCGTGGCTTTGCGGGCGCGGTCTTCCCGGCTTTCGTAGGCGCCGCGAAAGGTGAGGTCCTGGAAGGCACCGATGAAGCGGCAGGCGATGAAGCCGCTACAGCCGAAATCGATGCCGCTGAGTTTTTTGAACACGAAGCTGCAATCGATGAATTGAGGGTCGCCGATGGTTGTTTTGGTGAGTTTGATGTTTTCGAAATGGCAGTTGATGTAGCGGGATTGGTATTCGCCGCGGGTGGCGGTGTTCCAGGACGTACCGATGCTGCCGACCTGCCATTCGCCCCGATAAAACCGGCAGTTCTGGAAGAGGTTGCCTTTATCAGCGAAATTATTGAGGTCGGTGTAGTCGAAGGTGCAGGTATCGAACGAGCCGTGTTCGCTGATGGTTTCGGCGAGGGAGGCGGCCGTGAAGTCGCATGATTTGAATTGTGCGTGCTTCAGGGATCGCATGCGCGGCGCATTTGGGTCGTTCAGCGTGAAGCCGCGGAAATCGAGCAGGCCGTCTTCGGTAGAGCCGAATGGGGGGCTGCGCAGGGAAGCGTCAGGCTCGATGCCGGACCAACGGGCGCGCCATTCGGTGAATTGTTTGGCGGTGTAGCGTTTGGCAGGGCGGTTTGGAGCCAGGGGCATGGGTGCTCAGGGTAAGGGTAGGATGTCGTCGAAGAGCGGGAGGTCGGGGTCTTCCGGCATGGGGATTATATGTTCCGTTTCGATGATTTCGGCACATCGGGTTGAATCGAGGATTTCGGTGGGAGGGCGCGGTCCTGGCGGCGGTTGATTTGGGGATAAGACCCCCGTATTACAGGGTTTAACTTGGTGCGAGGATTGGGGCGCGTGAGTTACGATCAGCTTGATACCGCGATTGCCGAATGGACGACGCGCCATGGGCTTGTTCTAACCAAGAGTTTCGGTGGCCGCGCGGTTCGCAACGTTTATATTTCGAGCGTGACGGCCGACGTTTTTCAAATCTGGGTCGATGAACCAGAAAACGGATATGTCGCGATCCACGCAGCGGGCGTCGAGGGTGTTCGGGAGGACGATCCGCAGCGGGACTGGCTTGTGAGTGTCGACCACCTAGCTCTGGCGCTGGATGAGGTGTTGCGCGTCGTGGAGCAATGGATGCATCCGTCACATCGGCATGGTCCGGCCGGCGCGAGGGGCTAGCGTTACAAGCTACAAAAATGGATCTTCAATAACGGGAATGTCGGGCAATTCGCCTGGTTGGGCCTCCGGTTCTTCCATCGTGGGTTTCGAAGGGCCGGGGTGTGCCTGTTCGGGAGAGATTGGGTTTCCATCCCGATCATAACGTTGCCAGGACGCATCGGGCGTTTTGGTCTTCCAATATCCTTTCGATCCCGGAGGTCCGCCTTGGTCTTCGGGCGGCACCCATCGCGTTGTCTGACGAGCGCCCCGGACTTGTTTCGGACCAAAGAAAGTGCCGGGTCTTTGGCCGGGTCCAGCCGCAGTCCACGGTCCGCCGGGCACGACGCCGTTAGGGTCTGGAATTTCCGAGGCATTTGTCGCTGCGGCGTCGATGACTTGCGCTTGTTGCTGCCCTGGCGCTGATGAAGTGGTCTGCGCAACGGACGTGGCTGATCCTGGGCCACCCACGCCGATCAGGACGGTGGGCAGGCCGCCGACGATGACGCCGCCGTGGGCGGTGGCATCGCCCATGCGGGCGGCGGGGCGGCCGTTGATCAGGACGGTGGGGGAACCCATCAGTATGGTGTCGGGCGGGCCGACGCAGGTGACGGGATCGCCCACACGGGCGGCGGGGAGGCTGCCGATGAAGACGTTGGGCGAGCCCATGATGACCGGGCCGCCGACGTGCGGTACGATTCCGGTCACCTGGGGGCAGGTGTGCATGTCAGTCGCGCGGGCGGCGGGTTGTTGGCCGGACATGTCTGGAGTTAGGCGGTGAATGGGCGGCGGCGTCAAGAGAGGTGGTTATGATCATTCCGAGGAAGGGTCTGGTGGCGGACCCATGGAGCTGAAAGCATGATTGCGGACGTCGTTGAACATCTCGACTGGGTTCGGCTGGATGGGCGGGGTGTTGCTTATTTCGAGGCGCAGCTTGAGCTCGGCAGTCAATTTTGCCGCCTGATCCAATCGACGGTCGATTTGGCTGGGGGTGATTGTTCGACGTTGCTGCCGCGTGAAACCCGAACAGATCGGGCCTATCGGTTCGATGAGGGTGGTCTGCTTCTGGCCAACCGCAATCGTGGCGTGCCGGTGAATGGTGGGCTTCTGCCGGCTGCTACGCTGCGTGAGCGACAGACGGCGGAGATTTTCGGATTTCTGCAATCTGATCCAAACGCGGTTTGTCTGATCGACGATGCGGCCGCACGGCCAAACGATGCGCCACTTGCTGCGGTTGGTTTCGCGGCGCGTCTTGGGGAGGATGTACTCTATCGGCTCGGTCATGACTCTCCCGCACATGATATTGGATCGGCGCTGGCATGGTGCAATTACATCTGGCACGGGTTGGCGGTGTTGTGCCGGCCCAGGGTGGCGCTGAAACGAGGGGGCGAACTTTCGCCTGAGGCGGTCACACGCTGTCTTGAGGACGTGGTGGCATTGCACGCTGTTGCCTATGATGGGGAAGGTTTTGTGACCTGGACGCGACGCGGGGCGGCATAAGGCGGCTGGCTGGACGAGGCCTGGCACCACTATGAAACATTGCCGTTCGGCGACGGTGAGCCGTTCCTGTTCCGGCTTTTCTGCCTGAGCCTCGATCAGGTACGGGCACGATTAGGCTTGGATATGGCCGGTTATATCGATCGGATTCCGCGTTGAAAGCGCCCGATTGCGATCTGGCGGTGCGGCAGTTACCGGTTAACGTGAGCGCGTTTGGGCGAGGCCGGTTGTGGGGCGGTTTGGGATGGATGCGAGGAGTTCGGTGAAGGAAGAGCTTCTTTTTTGTAAAAAAGAAGCAAAAAACTTTTGGTTATCAAGGGGTGTCCATCGTAGTTTCGTCCATCGGTGGGGCGGATAGACTGGTGGGGTGCGGAAGAGCACCCCACCCTACAGCTTGCTAAGATCTAGCCTTAGCTTTGTTTTTAACTTTAGGTTTGGCTTTAATTCTAGACTTCGCGCTTTTGCTTTCCCTAACATTATAATCTATTTTAACTTCACGTTTTTTTCCAGCTTTCTCCTCATTCCCTAAAACTTCCTGCCCACTATGCTTGCTTATTGCAGTTTTCTTTATGTCTTCAACAAGCGTTAGCAGTTTAAGTCGGTCCATAGTAATTTTTTCTATATTTCCTATCAAAGAACAAATCGTCTCCATCCTGTTTTTTGTTTCTGTATCTTGCGAAAAGAATTTCATCATTTGATCACAATGTTCTTTAGATCGTCTACCTTTAAGATCAAATTGCTTTGAGCCAAATATAAAATATTTAGCAGCCAACAGTATATGCCACCGTGCTTTAAAATACTTTCCATATCCTGATGCATTTCCTAAAAATATCTCTAATCTATACAAACAGTATGCCGCCGTATAATATATTTCCTCCGCATTTCCTTGATCAAAAATGTCGCCTTTATTCTCATCAATCAACCGGCCTGGGTACTTACATGCAAGGTCTGGACGATCAAAAAACATAGAGCCAACGCATCTAGCTAACTTTGTGATATCGAATTTTCTCGTTTCCTTAATGGTATTATCGTCAAAGAACTGATTTGTTCTTCTTTCAAAATATAGACCAAAATTTTCGTCTTTCCGCCTAACGTCAAAATACATTTCGATATTTTTTAGCGCTTCTAGGGTAGCCAAAAACTGTACATCCTTGACTTGAGTTTGTCGGTTCGTTGATCGCACAATATCGTCGATTACATCTGGATCTGTTGTTTCAATAACCTTTATCATCAAATTAGTTCGATCATCTAGATATTCGCGATTTCTAAATATAACATGAGACGTTTGACATCCATTGACAATCTGGAAATTTTTGATTGACATGTTTTGACCTTGTACCTTTATATCATTCGATATAATTGTAATTCCATTATTTAATACACCAAATCGACTAATTTTTTCTTTATCTAATAATGTCTTCTTAATTTCAGCATTAACATCGACTGACTCTCCCATAAAGTCTCTAACATTTCCATCAAATATTCGTTGACGAATTCGATCATTTTCACCGAGTAACATTTTATCAACGAACTCCTTGGCGCTAATCAGGCTAACGTATGCTTCTTTTATCCCAGCCGAGTTTGGAAAAGCGACAAGCGATAACGTCTCTATATTTCCTTCTATAGGTCCATCGATCTCCTTCCAAAGTTCCATTAGTTTGGCTCGACCCACTACGGAAAGTGATACGGAGAAGAATAGTTCGTGCTTCTCCACAGAACTTTGTAACGCGTTAAACGCAGCGTTAATTTCCCTAGCATTCGGCTGCGCTGCAGTATTAACATAATATAAAACACAGTTCGGTTTACCATTTGAGATTTTTCCAATATTTTTGATAATTTTGTCGAATATTTCACGACCAATATCTTTTACGGTAATTGCTATAGGCGCTTTAGCGTTAACTTGACAAAATAATTGCCCATCTTGTGGAAAAACTACCAATTTTCTAACATTTTCTTCGGCTGATGAAATCTCATATTTTTTAGGGATATCATATTCCTGAACTATTTCTAACTCTCCTGGCTCTGTAAATGCTTTAATGCAAACATAATCCTCAGATTTTTGCAACAATCGATCAAGAGAATCTTTATCTTTTGGTGTAAGCACGCTTGCCCAATGTGTAAAGAATTCTTCCTCA
>NZ_NCJX01000176.1:0-1113 GCF_002282635.1 Acidiphilium sp. 34-64-41
CCTTGATCTGGCGCCGGTCACTGGCGACCTCATGGAGTTCTGCCAGATGCTGCGCGGCGCGGTCCGCCAGATCGCGAAGATCCCGACCTGTGTAGGGGTGGGTCCCAGTAAAACAATTGCAAAGGCCGCAAACAAACTCGCCAAATCCCGACCCGAACTGAACGGGGTGTGCGATCTGCGCGACGAGGCGACGCGCGTGGCCCTGTATCAGGACCTCGGGATTGGCGAGGTCTGGGGGATCGGCGGCAAGACCGCAGAGAGGCTTGCTGCCAGCGGCGTCCGGACCGTCGCGGATTTCCTACGGCTCGATCCGCGCAAGGTGCGCGATATGATGTCTGTGGTGGGTGCGCGGGTACAGGCGGAATTGCGCGGCGTGTCGTGCCTGCCGCTGTCGCTGATGGCGCCGCAGCGCAAGGGCATCGCGGTGACGCGTAGTTTTGGCATCCCGATCACCGATTGGTGGACGATGCGCGAGGCGGTGGCATCCTACGCGACCCGCGCCGGCGAGAAATTGCGCGAGCATGGTTTGCTCGCCAGCACGATGACGGTTCTGCTCCACACCAACCCGCACAATGGCGATCCCTGGTACAGCAACCAGCATTCGGCCCGGATCGAGGCGACGAACGATACGACATCGTTGATCGGTGATGCGATCCGCATGCTGGAACCGATGTGGCGCGCGGGGTTCCGGTATTCGAAGGCGGGGATCATGCTCGGCGAGTTGATCGACGCGGGCAGTCAGCCGGTGTCGCTGTTTCCGACCAGGGATCCTGTTCGGTCGGCGCGGGCGATGGCGGCGCTCGATGCGGTCAATGGTCGGTTTGGCCGTGATACGCTGCGCCCGCTCGCAACGGGGATTTCGCGCCCCTGGACAGCCAAGGCGTTGAATTTGTCGCCCCGATATACGACGCGGGTTGGCGAGATCCTGGTTGGAACCGCCTATTGAGGGGACGCGCTCTCGAGGGGGCACTCCCGGTTTGATGGCCTTGGCGGGCCGCAAGGGGCTATGAACCGCATGCGATCAGCCGCTGGAGGGGAGGGACCATGACCGAAGAGGAGGTGAAGCGGCTCGAGGAGATGGCGCGGACGCTCAGTGCCTCCGGTGCCTACCGC
>NZ_NCJX01000048.1:0-27401 GCF_002282635.1 Acidiphilium sp. 34-64-41
TCTCCCTCCACCAGCCGCCTCCTTATGAGCCTCCAGAAGGAGTCCAGCTAAACCGCTTGAGATCAGATCGCTACACGATCGAGACCGGACGCTTACGGGCTTGCGGCACGATGGCGAACTGGATTCCAAAGGGTGGAGTTCAATGAGGGCCCATCGTCATGGAAGAGTTTGCCGCCTGCTTTGCCGAAGTCATCGATCCCCGTCAGGATAACGCGCGCCATAATCTGCATGAACTGCTGATGATCGCACTTTGCACCATTCTATCTGGCGGCAAGGACTGTTCGGACATGGCGCTGTTCGGCAAGGTCAAGGAACCGTTCCTGCGGCAATTTTTGCGCCTGCGGCACGGCATTCCCAGCCACGACACCTTCAGCCGAGTTTTTCGGCTTCTTGACCCGGCGCCATTCGAAGCCTGCTTCACGCGTTTCATGCAGCATTTCGCTGAGAGCTTGCAGGGGGTGGTGGCAATTGACGGCAAGACATTACGGCGCTCCTTCGACCGGGCTGCAGGCAAGTCCCCGCTGCACATGCTCCATGCTTGGTCCGTGGACCAGCGGCTATTGCTTGGTCAGCTTGCGGTCGACGGTGAGTCTAATGAAATCACGGCGGTGCTGTCAGTTTCCCTTAAAGAGTAGATTCTGCTGAAGCCAGCGCCGATTTCCCTTAAACTATAGATTCTATAGCGTTAATCGAGACAATGAGACGCTCCTTCCACGAAAGTGAGTCTACTGTCTACGGGATAATTCTACACATCAAAGGAAATTTCGTCGCATCGCCACCCAACAAAATCAAAGAGTTGCCCGGCCCAGAATCTATTCTTTAAGGGAAACTGACACAGGGGTAGCGACATGCCGATGTACCGCCGCCACGTTGTCAGGGGCTTGGCTATGAGCGGCGCAGCATTAACTCTTAGGAATGCCCGCGCGTCCAATGGTGAGTTGAGACCGGGACTTCGCCCGGAATTATTTGGGCCACATTTCAATCTGGCGATCTCCCGCATGCCGGCCAATATTACCGGCAACCGTTCCTGGGCCTACGCGATTAATGGCTCATTCCCGGCACCGCTGCTGCGTTGGCGGGAAGGCGATGATCTTACTATTAATGTTACCAATAACTTGTCGGAAAGCACGTCGATCCATTGGCACGGCATCCGGGTGCCGAATCCCATGGATGGCGTACCCGGTCTCGATTTTCCGGGCATCGCGCCGGGCGAGACCTTTGTCTACCGCTTCCCGGTGCGGCAATACGGCACCTACTGGTATCACAGCCATACCGGGTATCAGGAGCAGAAAGGACATCGCGGCCCGCTGGTCATCGAGCGGCGCGACGAGCCGATCAAGGCCGACCGCGACTACGTGGTGATGCTGACCGACTGGAGCGATGTCGATCCGCGTGTCATCGCCAGCAACCTCAAGAAAGACAGCGGATACTACAACACGCACAAGCGCACCGTCAGCAGCTTCGTCGACGAGACGGCCCAGCGTGGCCTGGTGCCGACGCTGAAAAGCCGCCTGATGTGGGGGAAGATGCGGATGATGGCGACCGGTATCGCCGGCGTCACCGGCTATACCTATACGTATTTGCTCAACGGCCTGCCTCCGGCGACCAACTGGACCGGCCTCTTCCGAGCGGGCGAGCGTATCCGCCTTCGCTTCATCAACGGCTCGGCGATGACCTATTTCGATATCCGCGTGCCCGGCCTGAAAATGACGGTGGTGCAGGCGGACGGCAACGACGTCGATCCGGTCACGGTGGATGAACTACGCATCGCCGTCGCCGAGACCTACGATGTCATCGTGCAACCGGAACAGGATATCGCCTACACGATCTTTGCTCAGTCGGAGGATCGCAGCGGCTATGCGCGCGGCACGTTGGCACCGCGCGTTGGCATGGCGGGACCGGTCCCACCGATGGACCCGCGGCCTTTGCGCACCATGCTCGATATGGCGATGCCGATGATGAACAAGGGACAATGGGGCGAGTCCCGCCCCAACCTCACCCGCATGGGCGGCATGGAAAAAATGGCCGGCGGCATGGCGAAGGGCATGAAAAAGATGAAGCCCGGCATGCCGATCAGCGAAAAAATCACCGGTGGCCATCCAGCGGTCATGGCACCCGATCCCGACAAGCCGCACATGAGCTACGAGGTGCAGACGGTGGCGAAAATGCCGACCGAGCGTCTCGCCAGCGCCGGCGATGCGCTGAACCATCTCGGCCGCCGCGTCCTCACCTATGCGGACCTTCGGGCGCTCTATCGCGGTTCCGATCCCCGTCCACCCTCACGCGAGATCGTGCTGCACCTGACCGGCAACATGAAGCGCTTCATCTGGGGCTTCAACGGCAAGAAGTTCAGCCAGGCGGAGCCGATCCGCCTTCGCCTCGGCGAGCGGGTGCGCTTCCGGCTGATCAACGACACCATGATGGCGCACCCGATCCATCTGCATGGATTGTGGATGGAGCTGGAGAACGGCAAGGGGATGCACCGGCCCTACAAGCAGACGATCGGCGTGGCACCGGGGGAGGAGCTGTGCCATCTGGTAACCGCCGATACACCGGGCCACTGGGCCTATCATTGCCACCTGCTCTACCATTTCGAGGAAGGTGGCATGTTCCGCACCGTCCTGGTGTCATGAAAACCATGGCAAATATTCGCCGATTCACCAGCGCGGCCCTTACGGTGGGCGTTGTCGCAATTTCCGTGCCGGCCTTGGCCGAAAGTCCGAACCAGCAGGCTGAATCGCCGTATGGTTACAAGCTCAACGACAACAGTGTTTATATCCATGGCGTCCTGAGCCAGATGGAAGGGCGATTGAATGGCCAGAACGCCTATTTCCGCTGGGATGGACAGGCTTGGGCGGGAACCGACGAGAACAAAATCTGGTTCAAGACCGAAGGCCGCAAATATGCCGGCAGAACCGAGGACGGCGATCAGGAGCTTCTCTACGACCGCCCGATCAGCCGGTTTTTCGATGTCCAGGCGGGTGGCCGCTACGATTTGGATTCGCGGCCGGGCCGTGGCTGGGCGGCGTTCGGTGTCGAAGGCTATGCGCCGGAGTTCATCAACGTGGAGGCGACGGTCTATGCCAGCGACCAGGGGCACTATGCGGCACGCCTGATCGCCAGCTATAATCTCTTTGTCACGCAGTTCCTGGTCGCCCAGCCCCAGATCGAGATGAATTTCTACACCAAGCGTGATCCGGCGCGCTTGGTGGGCGCTGGCCTGTCGGATATCGATGCCGGGTTCCGGCTGCGCTACGAGATCGGCCGCAAATTCGCGCCTTATGTAGGCGTCACCGACTACCAGCAGTTCGGCGGCACGGCGGTGCTTGCCCGACAGCATGGTGAACATCCGCGCGACCTGCGCTTCGTGGTGGGGATACGGGACATGGTTCTGAAGCGTCACCTGACGCCACTTCTGGCGCTTCTGACTTTCGCCACAATCACGTCCGCTCATGCCGGGCAGAACGGCGCGAAGCCATCTGGTGAAGGTCACGGCATGCCGAACCTGGCAAACGCGCCCAAGAACGACCGGCGGCACTTACAAATAAACGCGCTGATGGACCGCTGTGCCCGCCAGCAGCAGCAGATGCAGCAGAACCAGCATATCGCCGGCAGCACTCCGGCGGTTGCCGCACGCTGCCGCAAGCTCGACAAGATGATGAACTCCCATCACGAGTACGAACTGACCCAACCCCAGTAAGATCTGGTGAAGTCACAGCCTCGAACTGCGCAAGAGAGGCTGGAGTCGAGGGAAGCCGAGGCGTTTGACCCTGAGGCTATCGGTTTTCGTCGCAGTAATCGGTCTCGCTGGTGCTGAAAAAGTTGCCGACGGTAATTTGTCGCTTGAACGGACCGACCTCGGCGAGCGGTTCGGCCGAGACGTCGAAGGCGAATTCCTGGCCGGGGCGCAACCGGGTGCGATCGATCTCGACCTCGTGGTCCACGTGATAGATGGCACCCCAGGGGCAGCAATAGTAGCAGCGCCCTTGCTGAGAGCGGTTGTCCTTCGCGTAGGAGATGTCGCCGCGCGCCAGGGCCGCTTCGATCTCCTGCTGGATCGCGAGGGTCGCTTCCGGTGCGGGATCGCGGCTCCACAGATAGCCCAGCGCCTTTTGCGCCTTCATGTCCTTGCGGAAATGCGGAGCGGCATGCGGGTCGGTCAGGCAGAACAAATCGAACCCCGGCATGCCCGGCAGTGGCAGGGCACGGATGGTTGCGGTGCTTCTCCGGTTTTGCCGGCGGTTGCGGTCCTCGGTGATCGCGGCGGGCATCGCTGCCAGTTGGCCCAGCCGGAAGGCACTTTCGATCGCGGCCTTGATCGTGGTTTCCATCCGCTCATGCAGCGCGCTGCCTGGTGCATGTGAGGACTGGTATAGGCTCTGGGCATAGTCGCTCGATGAGGTCAGCGACGCGAGTTCGCCCTGCAGCATGGCGAGTTCGGCCTTGTGGGTATCGTCGGTCGCTGCCCGGGCGCAATCGGCCACCGCGATCGTGGCGTGTTCGGCAATGGTACGGCAGGCTGCCATCATCGCCGCCAGGTGCGCCGCCGGGCATGGCTCGACCTCGACCCAAGCCGGCAATGCCACCGGTACCCGGCGCGGCAGCACGAAGGTTTCGTCGCCTTGGGCGCGCAAGGCTGCCGCCAGCCATTCCTCAACCGCGCCGTAGAACAGCTCCGCCTGCCGTGCGGTGACCGGCGGCACGAAGCCGATCGTGCCGGGATCGGCATCGTAGTCGGCTTGCAGGAAAGCATCGCCCAGGGTCTGGAACGAATAGGCGATCCAGGTGGCCGCCAGGAAGGAGCGTTCGCTGTCGGTCATAGTCCAGGCGGTCTTGCCGGCGGCGACCAGCTCGCCGCGGCGATGTTCGGCCTTGACGAAGAGATCATACACCGCACCGCCGGCACCGCGATACGCTTCGAGCGTGGCGGCCGAGACCTCGCCGGTCGCCATTGCGCGCAGCCGGGTCATGATGCCGGGCGTGCTGGTCGCAATGGCGCTCATAGTGGCGCTTCCGACGTGCCGGGAAATGGCAGGTCGCCGTGATCGAGCATCCGATGCGCCTCGGCAAGCGTGGTGCCGGCTTCCGGCACGACCAGGCTGGAGACGCCGATGTGATCTGGGGCGACCTGCTTGCCGTGGTGCGCAAGGATATCATGCAATGCGGCGAGAGCGGTCTCAAACCCTGCTTCGTCGCCGGCCTCGATCGCCACGAGCAGATCGCGATCGATTGTGATCAGCCCGGGGGTGAAATCGTCAGGCAGTTCGATCTGGCCGTGGCCCATGATGCGGACGATCATCAGGAACGATCCTTGTTCGGGGCCGGAAGTTCGGCCAAGGAAGACGTGGTGGGAACCGGCCGGCCGATCAGCGGAATCGGTGCCGGCGGCGCCAGGCCGAGTTCGGCCTTGAGCCTTGCAAGATCCCCCGACACCGCAGAGGCTTGGCCAGTCCGGTCGAGTTCGAGCTGTAGCGGATCGCCTGGCCCGGTCAGGCCGATGTTGAAATTATCGGTCATGTCCTGCAAGGCGGCCGCCCTCGCGTTGACCCGTGCCACCTTGTCCTGCGCGCGCTCCATGGCGGCGTTGACGTCGCCCATTTCCTCAGACAGGCCGGCCAGTGACTCCGATATTTTCGCCTGGCTGTCAGCGGCGGTGGCTGTCGCGCGCAAGGTTTCCTTCTGGATCCGGAAGGCGGCAATCTTGGCGGCGAGGCGCTCGTTGGCACCTTCCAGGCTCGTCTGCTTATCGATCATCTGCTGGTGCTGCTGGTCGAGCGCCTGAAGCTGGCCGCGCAATGCCGCACGCTGTTGCAACGCCTGTTGCGCCAGGTCTTCGCGCCCCTGCAGCAAGGCCTGCCTCGATTGCTGGTCCAGCCGTGCGTCGGTCTGGCGCACGCCGTCCATCTGACTTTCGATCAACTTGCGCGACGTCAGCACATCGGCGATCGACCGGCTCATCTGCAACCGCATCTCGGTCATCTTGGCGTAGGCATGATCGAAAATTTCGGACGGGTTTTCTGCATTGTCGAGCGCTCGATTGCCCTTGGCGCTGATGATGAGACCCAGCCTGCTGAACAAGCTCATCGAATATCTCCTTTTGCCGGTTTCGAACGGACCACGTCGTTACAACCGTCGATCGTCATCACATCGCCTCCTTAACCCCGATCTTCACCAGCCACCAGTTTACCGGGAAGGTGGTCGCGAAACCGACGATCATGCCGATCTGCATCATGAACCAGAATACCGGGCTGTCCGGCTTCAGGGCAGGGTGAAAGAACACGAAGCGCAT
This sequence comes from Acidiphilium sp. 34-64-41, assembly GCF_002282635.1. NCBI lineage: Bacteria > Pseudomonadati > Pseudomonadota > Alphaproteobacteria > Acetobacterales > Acidocellaceae > Acidiphilium > Acidiphilium sp. 34-64-41. The sequence continues at coordinate 6,290 of NZ_NCJX01000048.1, forward strand.
CAGGGCCATCCACCCGAACAGGCCGATTTCGAAGCTGGTCAGCGACAGCGCATCCGCCTTCAGGGCCGCGACGATGCCTTGACCCGGACTTAAATTACGCATCGGCACGATGGCGAAATACTGGAACGCGATGCCGAGCGAGAAAGCGAGGACGTAGTCACCCGCCAGTTCCGCTCCGAACGTCGAGCCGGCGATGGCAAAGCCGGTGAAAAAGATGGCGAACTCGGCGATGATGTCGCCCAGCGTGCAGCCGGCGCCGCAATGGGTGGCGCCGACGAACGTGGTCATCCAAAAGGGTTTGTCCTTGTGGTCCGATCCGGCCTGACGGCCCATCGCCCAATAGGCCCAGACCGCAAGCGGGCCGAAATACAGCGCCGTCACCGGCCAGACCGCATTCATCACCCCCATTTTCTGCGGGTGCCGGCGCAGGTCGAGCATTATAACCACCATGCTCGCGAAGGCGGCGGTGAGCGAGAGAATAGCGAGCGGATAAAGCCAAGGGTATTGCATGTGACATCCTTCCTGCCGGGTGCGGCGGGTGCATGAAACAGATCATTCGACCGCAACACCGCGCAACATGTTGTGGATCGCGGTTGCGGCGATCGCCGCTTCGCCCATCGCGACGCTGATCTGGTTGAGGCCGCGAACGATGTCGCCGGCCGCGAACACCCCGCAGGCCGAGGTCTGCTGATGGGACGAGGTGACGATGCAGCCATCGTCGGTGAGGGTGGCGCCGATCATCTGTGCCAAGGTCGAGCGTTTGCGCGTGCCGAGCGCAGAGTAGATCGCATCGAACCGGTGAACCTGCCCGTCCTGGGTCGTGACCGCGCAGGCCCGGTCCGCTTCCGCGACAATGGCGGCAACCGGCGAACCGACGATCGCAATTCCCGCATCGGCGGCTTCTCGGCGCAGCGCATCGTCTGGTGCCAGTTTCACGTCGGTCGAGAGCAGGCTGACACGGTCCGTGTAGCTGCGCAGGAATTTGGCCTCGCCAAGCCCGCCCGCGCCATGGCCGATGACGCCGACCGTGCGATCGATGATTTCGAAGCCGTCGCACACCGGACAGTAGCGGATCAGGCCATCCGCGACCGCGCCGCGCAGGTCCGGCAACGCAGGAGGAATATCGACGACGCCGGTGGCGAGCAGGATGGTCCGGGCGTGCAGCACGGCGCCGTCGAGTGTCACGGTGAAGCCGGCTTGCCGGTCCCCGGCGAGACGTTCGACCTCGCCCCGCCTGATCGGCGCGCCGTAATGGACCGCCTGGGCAGCCATGCGTTCCAGCAATTCGATGCCGTTGATACCATCCGGAAATCCCGCGTGGTTATGCGATACCGGAACCCACGCCGCACGGCTGGCACCGCCATCGATCAGCTCGAAGTTGCGGCGGAAGCGAGCAAGGTAGATCGCCGCGGTCAGCCCGGCCGGGCCACCGCCGATGATGACACAGTCCAGCACTAGACCGCGATCCCGCGGTAGCGGAACTCGGTCATCATCCCGGCCGCCATGTGATACAGGTTGTGGCAATGGAACGCCCAGCGCCCAGGATTATCGGCCTCGAACGCGATCCGAACGCGCGACCCTTTCCTGCCCGGGACCAGAACCGTGTCCCGCATTGCGCCAGCGATTTTCCGGCCGTCGAGGGCGATCACCTGGAAGCTGTGGCCATGCAGATGCATCGGATGCGCCATCGTCGTCTGGTTGACCAGGTCGATTTCGACCCGCTGGCCGCGTTCCAGCATGAGCGGAGTGATGCGCGGCCAGTATTGACCGTCCAGCGACCATCGATACGGCTGCATCCCCCCGGCGAGCGCGATGGTATGGACCAGATCGGCCCGGCGCGGCTGTAACGGTCTGGTGGCAACCAGCCGCATTTCGAGCGAATTATCCACCGGCGGCGCTTCGGCCGGTGCGGCATCCGACACACGCGCGACCGTTGCACCCTGGGTCGCGAGGATCATGCCGGTGCGGCGGTTCGTGCCTTCGAGGATGGCGGTGACCGGAAATGCGCCGGATGCGCGGGGCAGGTCGATCAGGATATCCAGCCGCTGCGCGATGGCGATCGGAAACCGCTGCCCCGGCACCGGATGAACGTCATGGCCGTCGGCCGCGACCACCCGACCGGTCAGGCGGCCGAGATCGATCCAGAACTGGCTGGACGCCGCGCCGTTGATCACGCGCAGGCGCAGACGACCGCTCTTGCCGACCCGAACGACCGCGGGATCGTCCAGCGTGCGGTCGTTGGCCAGAAATGCGTCGTAGCGGATGTCGTTGAGGTCCATCGTCATGCCGGCCGTCCCGCTGGGGCTGGCCGTTCCGGTGGTATCGGCCTTGTTCATCGCCATACCCGGCGTCGAATCCATCGCCATGCCGGTCATCGATGCGGAGTGGGACGGTGCCGGCATGTTTTCGGTCTGGCGGACGTCCTGGTGGACCGCACCGCCCGACATGCGGGTGAGATCCGCAAACAGATCGTCGGGAGACCGAAAGCTGAAATCGTGCAGCATCAGCACGATCTCCTGGCGATCCTCGCTAATCTCGGTGGCGCTGCGAACGATCAGGGGCGCGGCCATCAGGCTTTGTTCCTGCAGGCCTTGATGCGAGTGCATCCAATACGTTCCGGGGATCGGCGCGAAATCGAACTGTCGCGAGGCACCGGCAGCGATCGGCGGCGTTTGCGGCCAGGGAAAGCCATCCTGCTTCCAGGGCGGGGTCTGCCCATGCCAGTGGATGATGGTGGGCGCACCCGCCTGGTTGGCAAGATCGACGCGGAATCGTTCGCCGGGCGCCAGGGTCAGGCCGGGTTTGCCGTCCGGCCCGCGCAGCCCGAATACGCGCGCAGCTTTGCCGTTGACCTCCAGCGTTCGGGTTTCGGCTGTCAGGTCGAGCGCACCGGATGGCGCCGCCGGTGCCGATAGGGGCCAGAGTGGCAGTGTCGCAGCCGAGGCCGACAAGCCGATGAGAGAACGACGGGACAGGTCGGAGATCACAAGGTTTGTTCCTTCTTCTTTTTTACGAGTGATGATGATGGGCGTGGCCGTCGGAACCGGCATTCGTCGGCGCCGGTGCGGCCATCATGCGCAGCATGTCCGGTCCGCCGGTGCGCATGAAGCGCCAGATCAACATCGCGGCGATCACCAGGAACACGATATTCAGCACGGTCGTGTAGTTCCAACTGACCGACGCCATCGCAACCGTCGCGTGGCGCTTCGCCGGGATCAGCCCGCTGACGCCGAACAGCAGTTCGACCGCATACCCGGCCAGCGCCATCGCCGCGTAGAACACCAGGAACAACAGGCCAGCGATCCGCCACCCGTAATATTTCCGGTAGATGTCGAGGATCGGCAGGATGATCAGGTCGGCAAAGATGAATGCGACGACACCACCAAAGCTGATCCCACCATTCCACAGAACGGCGGCGAGCGGCACATTCCCGACCGAACAGACAAAGGAAATGATCGCAACCAGCGGGCCGATCAGAGGTCCGACCAGGACGGACCCGATCCGATCATGCGCGAGAAACAGCGTCTGCCAGAACTGATGCGGCACCCAGGCCGCGAGGGCACCGGAAATCAGCAGCCCCAACGCGATATCGGTCCAGACGCTCGCCCAGTCCATCACGAAGAAATGGCTAATCGCGGTAAAGCCCTTGGGCGAGATCGCGCGCGACAACACGGTTCCTTCGCCGCCGACCGACATGTCCATCGCCGCATGGCCCTCCATCCGCCCCTGCCGGCCGCGCTCCGCCTGATCGCGCGCCGCCGCGGACCGCCGACGAATTCGGCAAGAGTAAACTGCCAACCGATCAGCACCGCCAATATGATGCCTAATTCCAGAACCAGATTGGTCGAGGCGAACTGAAAGGCCATGGCGGCGGTGAAGTTCCCGCCTTTGCGGAAAATCGAGCGCGCAAGCGCCACCGCCGCATACGAACAGGACGATGAGGCAGCCCCGAGACCGCTCGCGATCAGGATCGAGCGCGGTCCCGCATCCGGCAGCAACCGGCCCATCTCGCCCTTCGTCACCACCGCCTGCACGACACCCGACAGCAGGAACCCGAGGATCAACGCCCACAGGATATCCCACCCCATCGACAGGGCAAACAGCATCGCATGCAGCAGCGCGATCGCGACATGATGAACCATGAACCGGCTCGGAGGCGCTATGCGGCTGCCCGGACCTCGTAGCCTTCGTCAATGATCGCCTTGCGGACCGCCCCGGCATCGGGACGACCGCCGACCTCGACTTCGCCGCGCTCCAGATCCACCTTGACGCTCTCGACCAGCGGGACTGTGTTGACCGCCTTGGTGACTGCCGCGACACAGTGCCCGCAGGTCATGCCCGAAACTTTCAACGTAAGCATCACTTTCTCCTCTTTTGGATTTCGACCTCGAAGGTGGGGCTTCCATAATGGGAAGGTCAAGACGTGGGCCGCCGATCGTCATCCGTAATCTTCCGCCAATCCGCCCGGGCTTGACCTTACCACTATGGCAAGCTCCATATCTCCGGTCACCAAGGAGTAAGGCATTGGATCTCGCAATCGCACCTACAGCCGTCGTCCGTCCACAAGCCACCGCCACCGCCACCGCATTCGACATCGGTATCGACGGGTTGACGTGTGCGTCCTGTGTCGGCCGAGTCGAGAAAGCGTTGGCGCGGCTGCCTGGGGTCGTCGATGTTTCGGTCAATCTCGCGACGGAGCGCGCTCATGTAACGGTTGCGCAACCGCCCGAGGGCGACCCGCCCGACGCCGGCGCGATGATCCAGGCCATCGAGCGTGGCGGCTATGCGGTGCGCACGGCGCAAATCGACCTGCGCATCGACGGCATGACCTGCGCGAGTTGCGTGGGTCGGGTCGAACGGGCGCTCAGGCGTCTCCCTGGCGTGTTGTCGGCCGAGGTCAATCTGGCAACCGAGCAGGCACGCGTTGCCGTTCTGCAAGGGGCGATATCAACGGATTGGCTGGTCGCGGCGGCGCGGGACGCCGGCTATGGTGCGGTGCCGATCGTGGATCACGACGAAGCGACCGAAAGCACGCGCTTGCAGGCGCGGAACCGGCGGGAGTTGCAGCGCGTCTGTTTCGCCGCCGCGCTGTCTGCTCCGCTGATCGCCGGTATGGCAATGCACCTGGCCGGATCGCGCTGGATGTTGCCGGGCTGGGGGCAGCTCGTCCTGGCCAGCATCGTGCAGTTCGGACTGGGCTGGCGGTTCTACGTCGCTGGTTGGAAAGCCGTGCGGGCGCGGGCGGGGAACATGGATCTGCTCGTCGCGCTGGGCACCTCCGCGGCCTGGGGCCTGAGCGTCTATGAGCTGCTTGCCGCAGGCGCGGGCCAGCCGCCACACCTGTATTTCGAAAGTTCCTCTCTCCTCATCACCTTCATCCTGTTCGGCAAATGGCTCGAAGCGCGTGCGAAGCGCCAGACCGCCTCGGCCTTGCGGGCGCTGATGGGGCTTCGGCCGGACACTGCCCGGGTGCGCCGGGGCGACATCGACATCGAACTGCCGCTCGGCCAGATTGCGGTTGGCGACGTTGTGGTGGTGCGAGCGGGGGAACGGATCCCGGTTGATGGCCGCATCATCGAAGGTGCCGGCAGCGTCGATGAGTCGATGCTGACCGGCGAAAGCCTGCCGGTGGATAAGATGCCCGGCGCGCCTGCGACTGGTGGCACCATCAATCTCGACGGCTTGCTGATCATCGAGACGACAGCAATCGGCGCCGAGACGGCTTTGGCGAAAATCGTGCGCCTGGTCGAAGGCGCGCAGGCCTCCAAGGCGCCGATCCAGCATCTGGTGGACCGGGTCAGCGCGGTGTTCGTTCCCGTCGTTCTGCTGATCGCGGCCGCAACCTTCATCGGCTGGTTCGCCGCCACTGGCGACATGGTCCAGTCGGTACTGACCGCGGTGGCCGTGCTGGTGATCGCATGCCCTTGCTCGTTGGGTCTCGCTACGCCGACCGCAATAATGGCGGGCACCGGTGTCGCGGCGCGGTACGGCATCCTGATCAAGGATGCGGAAGCACTCGAATCCGCCCACGCGATCACGGTTGTCGCTTTCGACAAGACCGGCACGCTGACCGAGGGAAGGCCGCGCGTCACCGATATCGTCTCGATCGGCGGATCGAATGAGCGCGCTGTGATCCAAGCCGCGGCATCGCTACAAGGCGGCAGCGATCACCCGCTGGCCGTCGCGATCCGTGCCCGCGCGGAGGCGGAGCGGTTGGTGGTACCGGCGAGCAGCGGCTTTCGCGCGCTCGCCGGGCGCGGCGTTTCGGCAAGCTTCGACGGGCGCGATCTGGTACTCGGCAATCGTCGCCTGATCGACGAGCATCATCTCGATGCAGGAGAACTCGCCGGACGCGCAGGCGAACTGGAAGCGATCGGCCGGACCGTCTCGTGGCTTGCGGAAACCACGCCGCAGCCTCGCATTCTAGGCCTGCTGGCTTTTGGCGACACCGTCAAGGAAAGCACACGGGTTGCGATCGAGCGGCTGCACCGGACATCGATCCGCACCGTGATGATCACCGGTGACAGCCGCGGCGCGGCCGAAACCGCCGCACACGCGCTAGGCATCGATGAGGTGATTGCGAACGTGCTGCCAGGTGACAAGGCGGAGGCGGTCGCGCGCCTGCGTGCGGACGGTCAGACGGTCGGGATGGTGGGTGACGGGATCAACGACGCACCGGCTCTCGCGGCCGCCGATCTCGGCATCGCGATGGGAACCGGCACCGATGTCGCGATGGGGGCGGCGGGGATTACCCTGATGCAGGGCAATCCCGCCCATGTGGCCGATGCGATCGATATTTCCCGGCAGACCTATCGCAAGATCCGCCAAGGGCTTGGCTGGGCGTTTCTTTACAATGTTGCCGGGATCCCGCTTGCCGCTTTCGGATACCTCAATCCGATCGTCGCCGGTGCGGCGATGGCGCTGAGCAGCGTCAGCGTGGTGGCGAACGCGCTCCTGCTGCGGCGCTGGAAGCCACGCGGACTCTGATTGGAGAAGAGACACCTTGCCCGTTTCTGCTGTCGATTTGTCCGGGGAACTCGCGTTAGCGTTGGTGTCTGGCGCGCTGCTCAACCTCACACCCTGCGTTCTACCTGTCATTCCCTTGAAGATACGCACCATCATTCATCATGCGGGCGGGTCGCCGCGACGGCGCATCGAGGCGGCGATCGCTTTCGCAGCGGGAACCTTGCTGTTTTTCCTGGCCATCGGCATCGCAAGCGCGTTGCTGCACTGGACCTGGGGGGTGTTGTTCCAGTCGCCCTGGGTGATCGCCGTGCTCGTGGCGATGATGGCAAGTTTTGCTGCAATGATCTTCCTCGACATCTCCATGCCGGTACCCGGCTTCGCCTATCGCACGCGCGGCGGACGGCACCTGGAACCGTTCGTTTCCGGCGTGCTGGCCGCCATTTTATCGACACCTTGCACCGGACCTTTTCTTGGTGGGGTGCTTGCCTTTGCCATCACCCAGTCACCACCCACAGTCATTGCGATCTTCGTGTTCGTGGGCATCGGTCTCAGCCTCCCCTATGTCGTGATTCTTCTCCGTCCGTCACTGCTATCCCATCTGCCGCGGGCTGGAGAATGGTCGGATCGCCTGCGCCAGGCCCTGGCGTTCCTGCTGCTGGCAGGTTCCGTCTTCTTCGCCCAGAGCCTGGTCTCGCCAGACTTTGGTCTGTGGCTGTGGCGGGCCTGGGCAATCGCCTTAGGCTTGTGGGCTGCCGTGACCGCGCTGAGAAGTGCCGGCTGGGCCACAGGAGTGGTCGTGCTCGGTTTCGCGGCCGTCGCTCTCTCGACAAGCTATGCCGGCGGCTTGCTGATGCCACCGCAAAACGGACCGCTGCACTGGCGGCCATTCTCGACGCAGCGCCTTGACGCGGCCGAACGGATGAATCGTCCGGTGCTCGTCGAATTCACGGCTGCCTGGTGCATCAACTGCAAAATCTTGGAAAAAACTGTCTACGTCGATCCGGCTGTGGTGGGGGCCGCGCGTCAGGAGCGCCTGCTGGCTCTGCGGGTCGATCTGACGAGGCCGAACCAGTTCCTCGAACATCTCCTGGTCAAGGATGGCGGGGCCGGCTTGCCGTTTGCCGTCATCCGAAATCGCGAAGGGAGGATTACCGAGCGATTTCCGGGGATTTTTACCTCTGCCAGCCTGATCCGGGCGATCCATCAAGCCAGCGCCACATCGGATTTGACGGGATGACGCGTCGATATTGGTACGTCGCTGCCGTGGTTATTGCGGCCGGCGCGAGTCTGATCGCCGGCAGATATTCCCGCGATGGGTCGCTCGGCGCCAACGATAGCGGCGTCCAGGGTGCCGCCGGAGCTTATGCGCGGAGCGAGGGCAACGCCCGGTTTCATTTACCGAGCAGCGCCGACAAGGTCAGCATGGTGGCACGGATCGCCTCCAACGCCGCGCCGTCGAGGGAGCCCGCGATCATGGTGCGCCTGAACATCAAAAAAGGATGGCACGTCAATGCGAATCCGGCATCGTTGCGGTTTCTCATCCCTACCACCGTAAAATCGGAAATTAACCATAAGGCCGTGAGGCTGGATATTTCGTACCCTCCAGGCCGCGACAGCCACGTCAAACTCGATGGCAAGTCGATCCTGGTGTATGACGACAACACGATCCTGCGCGCCGACATGCCAGCTTCGACTCTGGCCCAGCTTCGCTCGGCCGGATCGCTCAGTCTCGTCGTGACCGTGCAATCATGCAGCAATAAAGGCATCTGCCTGCCACCCGCGCAACTGCGTTCGACAATTGCCGCGCATTTCTAGTCTCTTTCATCAACCTTATCTTGGAGTTCAATCATGAAGCGACGGTTCCTTGGCCTTGCCGCGCTCCTTCCGTTGGTTACTGCGGTGACGTCAGCGTCTGCCGCGACACCTGCCTCCGTTGAGGCCGCTCTGCGCAAAGCGATCAATGGGCCGCAACGGACCCCGGCCTACGTCAAGCGGGATCGGTTTCGCCATCCGCTGAGAACGTTGGAGTTCTTCGGCATCCGGCCGGACATGAAGGTGGTTGAAGTTCTCCCCGGCGGCGGATGGTATACCGAAATTCTGGCACCGTTCCTGCACGATCATGGCAAACTCATCGAGGCGACACCCGCCGCAAGCAGCCCAAGCCCGTTCCAACATCGGGAAGCGCTGAAATATCAGCAGAAACTCGCCGCAAATCCTGCGGTCTATGGCCGCGTGACGCTCGAACCGTTCGAACCGCCGGCCTATATGGCGCTGGGCGCGCCCGACTCGGCCGACATGGTCCTGACGTTCCTGAACATGCACGACCTGATGTACGCGAACGTCCATGGCGGTGTCACCGACATGTTCGTCCAGCGCTTTTTCCGTAGCGCCTATCGCACGCTGAAACCCGGCGGCATTCTCGGCATCGTCGCGCATCGCGCGCCCCCGACAATGCCGATCTCGAAGAGCTTCAAACTGGCGCGCCTGCCGCAGCCCTTTGTGATCGCACAGGCCGAGCGCGCCGGCTTTCAGCTCGCCGGCACGTCGGAAATCGTCGCCAACCCGAAAGACCCGCGCGACATTCCGGTGTTCGATCTGCCGCCGATGCTGATGGTGGGCGCGAAAGATCGCGCCAAGTATCAGGCAATCGGCCCCGGCGACGACATGACGTTGAAATTCGTGAAACCGGCCGACGCTGCCGGTCGATAAGGATGCCCATCGTCATCAGCCTCGGCGGTCTGTTGATCCAGACGCCGCGGCTGGCACTTTTCGTGTTTGCCGCCATGACGATCTGGCTTACCAATCGGCTCGGCAAGCGTTGGCGCGTCAGCGATGGTGCGCTCGGCGGCCAGGTCGAGCGCATGTTCCTAATCGGCGTGCTCGGCGCGCGCTTAGCCTATGTCGCACAGCATTTTTCCGCCTATCGACCGCATATCCTGAACGCAGTCTTTATCTGGCAGCCGGGCTACACGCCGTGGGCTGGGTTCGGCGTTGGATTCGCCTATCTCGGCTGGCTGGTTTGGCGCCGCCGGGTTTCGCTCCCTCAACTCCGCGTGATCGCGTTTGCCGGGATCCCTCTGACGGTTTTGTACGTGGGATCACTGGCCACGATCGGGCGATTCGTTCCCGCCGACCGGCTGCATCAGGGCAGCCAATTACCGAGTGTCGGGTTGATGACGTTGAACGGGCGCACGGTGAACCTCTCCGACCTGCGTGGCCGCCCTGCCGTGGTCAATATCTGGGCGACCTGGTGTCTGCCTTGCCGTGAAGAAATGCCGATGCTGAGCCGCACCTTTGCAACGCGGCAGAAGGGTGGCCTTGCGATGGTCGGAGCCGATCTGGCCGAGCCGGCGCGACGGGTCCGGCAGTTTCTTGCTCCGGCGCCGGTCCGTTACCCGGTGTGGGTCGATCCGCCGACGGTCTCAGGTAAAAAAGCGAGATCGCCTTCCACCGGACTTTTCGCCAGGACGGGCGGCTTTGCCGTACCGACGACGATATTCGTCGATCGTAAGGGCATCATACGATCGATCTATGTCGGGAAACTGACTGCTGCGGTCCTGGCCATAAAGCTTGCCGGCATCGGCGCAAAACTCTCCTCGCCGTGACGTTGCGCGCTATCACGGAGCCGCTCGCCCGGTAAGATATTTGATCAGGGCCTTGGCACGAGCTGAGTTCCACCGCGCGGCACCCGGAATATAGCCATCGATTCTGCCGAAGGGGTCGATCGCGTAGGTGATAGGCAACGCATAAAGCGGAAACACGCCGTGATTGACGTTTCGAGCGTCAAAATATCCGATCTGCTGGTCCGGATCGGCATAAACCCCGAGATGTGAAAGTCCAAACCGGCGATAGAACGCACGAACGGTCTCCTGTCCGCCGTCATCGATCGCAATCGGCACGATCTGCAACAGTTTGTCGTCTGCCGAGGCGGCGAGCCGGTCCAGCGATGGCATTTCATGAACGCATGGCGCGCACCACGTCGCCCAGAAGTTCAACAAGACGACCTTTCCGCGATAGCGGCCGAAGTCGATGACGCTCCCGCCTGCCGTCTTTATCGGCGCGTCCGGCGCAAGTCGTTCGGGTTGCAACTGGATATATTGACCGCCGCTGCTGTAGAATGCCGGAGGCGGTTGGCTGGCCGCTGCAACAGGCGCTTTCGCCAAAACGGCGGCGCCGAACGCACCTGCAATCTGGCAGCTGGCACGGCGCCTGGATATGTCTGGATAAGCGCGCTTCGGTGTCTGGCGATCAGGCATTTGCAGAGGCTTCCTCCTCAACGCTTTCACGTAATCCGCATCGCCGCGCGCGCCGGCGCGTCGGTCAGAAGGGTCGAGATAAAGATGCCGTGCGGCGAGCGGCCCACCGGAATGCGATCGGTCTTCCCGGTCGCCGGATCATACACCCCGACGTGTGAGGAAAAACGCAGTGACATCCAAAGCCGACGGTCTGGAGCGAAACAGATATCGTCCGGGCCGCCCGGCATCGGGATGTGTTTGACCACATCGAGGCTCTTTGCATCCAGCACGCTGAGCGACCCGGCAACGCGATTGGTGACGTAGATCTGCTTGCGGTCGGGCGTGAGAAATGTTGTATGCGCCCCCTTGTCGGTCACGATGCGCCGGATCACCCTGCCGTTGGCGGGATCGATTACCGCCACAGTGTCGCTTCCCATGATGCCGACCAACACCACCCCATCATGCCAGAAGACGCCGGCCGGCGTTTTGCCGACCTTGGCAGTCCAGCGTTCGGTCATCGTCGTGAGGTCGATGGCGACCAGCGTGCCGGAATCCTGCATCGACGTGAAAAGGGTACGCGAATCCGGCGTATAGCTGAGGTGGCTTGGCATTGAGCCGACCCGAAAGCGGCGGGCCAGTTTCAGCGTGTCGGCGTGGTAGATATCGACATGGTTGAGGCGGAGGCAGTTCACTGTCAGAAAACGGCCATCCGGACTGAACCACAATTGGTATGGGTCCGGGATCATCTTGTGGCCGAGTTCCCTGCCTGTCGCCGGATCGAGGAAGAACAGAGCATTGCCGGAGGCATCGGCGATCAACAGCCGCTTATGGTCGGCCGCCAGTGCCCAGTGGCTCGGCTCGCGAAAGGTCGGTTCCTCCCGCAAGACGCGGCGGCTCGCCATGTCGATGATCGATACGGTGGCGCCACCGGAGTTGAGCACAATGCACAAGGGGGCCGGGGCGGCGGCCGCCGTTGTCGCTGCACCGCCAAGGCCGGGTGCGACGAGAAGTGCCGGAGCGGCAAGCACGGCACGGCGCGCCAGGCCAAATTTTTCAGCCATATTTGAAACACCTCCATCACGTGAGAGAAAATTTGACGGGACTCGACGGGGTCGTGCTGGCAACATCTTGCGCCTGAGAGAGATCACCGCAGATTTCGATCCGGGCCGTCCAGGCGCAACGTCGGGGCAGGCGGAGCTTGCGCGACCTCTGTGTCTGCGGCGCGATCGGCCATGATTGTCGGCTGCTCGTTGCTGTAGATGAACCCGTAGGTCGCGTACGACAGGCCGAAAGCACCGTTTCCAGTGGACTGCCTCACATCAGTCCAGGTATTGCCTGGCGAAACATCGATGACCGGCACGTCGCGGGTGACGGCATCCGGAACCCAGTTTGCTTCGTTCACCAGGATTTCCCGGCTATTGATGATTTTGACGACCACCGCAAGGTGACCGAGCGGCATTCGTGGAATCGAGCGAAATGCCAGGATCGAACCTACGCGCGGGCGCGGCCCACGCAGATATCGGCCGTCGGCTTCGGCCCACCACAAAAAAGCGTCACCACGAAGCCTGATGTGCGACAGCTTTCGCGCATAGGGAACGCACCAGAGGTAGCTGACATGGTCGGGATGCGGTGCATCACGATGATGGGCCATTCCGGAGCGAAACCTTGTTCGGCCGGGATGGCGGTGAACGCTATCTGCGTGCGCTGTGGCAAACTTGATCGTCGAGAACGCAAGGACGCTGCAAAGCATCCAGAATATCAGTCGTTGACTCATTTTTACGCGACACCTTAGCCAAAGTCGATCCTGTTCCGAGTGGATGGTGCATCGTCGCGTTGCACGATCGTACCGCACGACCCCGCCGCTAAGGGCTTGTTTAACGGCAGCTTTATCGGCGTGCTGACACACTTATTGCCGATGCTGCCCTCGGGCGTGGTCAGGGCGACGAAGCACCAGTTTTCAGACCCGCAACATCTACCGAGTTGCGTTCAGATGACTCTGCTGACTTTCGGTGGGGGAAGTTCGCAATCGAGCGTGATGCCGCTTGGCGGCGACCGTGATCCATGGATGCGCGGCGCGAGCCTGATCATGGATGGCAAAGGCACGAATACTTCGGGGCGCACGGTATTTTGGACCTCACAGCCAAGGGTCCTACACTGCAACTGGCCCTCAGAGACCGATGCGCGGAAATTTCCGCCTCCATCTGCCGGTCTCTGGAAGTAGGCCGCCCCGGCGGCTGATCGGCCCTCATTTGCCGAGCCATGCGCAAACGCCGTCATGCTGCCGAACAGCAAGATTGTCGCAATCAGGAGGTGACCCACGATTCTGAGCACATTCGGGTTCTACCTAACGGATTTGCCCAAGACAACATCCGCCATCGCGCGCAATCATCGAAATCAACCTTTTCAGGCGTCGCATCCCCGACCGGCGATCATGATTTCGGCGCGAGAGGTTGAGCCTGCATCTCGGAAGAAGGGACCGCGGAAATGTGCGACGCCGCGACGGTGTCGCCGCGTAGCGCGCCATAGATCGCGATCGTCAGAAAACTGCCGATGAAGAGCAAAATCAAGGCGATTCCGAGGTGTTGACCACGAGTCAGAGTTCTGTTGAGGTTGGCCATGGACATCGAGCGCTACCATGAACGGTTTGTCTTTCAAAGAGACTAACGGTTCCGGATGGCAAACCGTCTCGTATCGTCCCTCGATCGCCGGCAACGGGACAGGAGAACAGCTAGATGGGACGACGCTTGGCGGTGGTCGCGGGACTCGTCTCTCTCGCCGGCTTCCTGGGATCCCCTGCGAATGCAGTATCACCGCGACCGGTTGAGGGCATTCACGGCATGGTGGTCAGCGCGCAGCGCCTGGCCTCCGAGGTCGGGGTGCATATTCTCAAGGAGGGGGGCAACGCCATCGATGCGGCCGTGGCCGTCGGCTACGCCGAGGCGGTGGTCAATCCCTGCTGTGGCAATCTCGGCGGCGGCGGCTTCATGATCATTCATCTGGCGGACGGGCGCGAGCAGTTCATCGATTTCCGCGAAACCGCGCCGGGTGCCGCGACTGCCGGCATGTATCTCGACCCGCACGGCAATGTGGTGCCGGGCGAAAGCCTGCGCGGCTACAAAGCGGTCGGTGTGCCAGGGACGGTGATGGGACTGGACACCGCGCTGCGTCGCTACGGCCGGCTGACCCGCGGGCAGGTGATGGCGCCGGCCATTCGATTGGCGCGGGAAGGCTTCGTCCTGACACGGCCCGACACGGCCATTCTGGATATCGCGACCGCCGCGTTTCGCCGCCAGCGTGACATCGCGAAAATTTTTCTACGGCCTGATGGCGCCGCTCTGCGCCCTGGCGACCGGCTGGTGCAGACCGATCTGGCGAATACGCTGCAGTCGATCGCGCATGATGGTTCAAAGGCTTTCTACACCGGACGCATCCCGCAAGAGATCGCCGCCGCCTCGACCGCCGGCGACGGCATCCTGAGCGTGGCCGACTTCACCCATTATCATGTGGCGATCGGCCCGCCACTCACCTGCACCTATCGCGGCTATACCATCGTCTCGACGCCTCCGCCGTCATCGGGCGGCACGACAATGTGCGAAATTTTGAACGTCCTCAGCGGCTACGACATGAAAGCGCTGGGCTTCCATTCCGCCGCATCGATTCACCTGATGGCCGAGGCGATGCGGCACGCCTATTTCGACCGCAACGCCGATCTCGGCGACCCGGCTTTCGTGAAAAACCCGCTCGCCCGCCTGCTGTCTCAACGCCATGCCGCAACCATCCGTGCCGCAATCCTCCCCGACCGGGCGACACCGTCAGCAAGTCTCGCTCCCGCCGCCGCACCCCAGGAGCGCCACCAGACCACCCAGATTTCGGTGATCGACGGCCAGGGCAACGCGGTGTCGATGACCTATACGCTGAACGGCTATTTCGGAGCGATCGAAATGGCCGGCAATACCGGCGTGTTGCTGAACGACGAGATGGACGATTTTACCTCCAAACCCGGCGTTCCGAACCTGTACGGGCTGGTTCAGGGCAACGCGAACGCGATCGCGCCCGGCAAACGACCACTCTCGTCGATGGCGCCGACCTTGGTCACCAGGAACGGCCATGTGTTCCTGGTGCTCGGTTCGCCTGGAGGATCGCGCATCATCACCATCACTCTGGAAGCCCTGATGAACGTGATCGATTACGGCATGGGTCCGCAGGAAGCGGCGGACGCACCGCGGTTTCACGAACAGGGCCTGCCAGACCGTATCGACGTCGAACGATTTGCAGTGTCGCCCGATACGGCAAGGCTGCTTCGCGGGATGAGTTACACGTTGAAGCGGGAAACCCCGTGGGGAGCGCTGGAACTCATCGAGGTAGGACCGCCACGCGATGCGACCAGCGCCCCGTCATCGGGCAATGATTCGGAGCGCGGTCGGGCACTCCGGCCGGGTCGATTCTACGGCGCGAACGATGACCGCCGTCCCGGAGGAGCCGCTATCGGTTACTGACGAGAAGCTGGAGGACTGTCGCACTCGGCAACCGGAATCCGATGAATGGAGACATTCCTGTCGCGCTCCGAGCTTGTCCGTAGAACTGCGTGGCCTTGTTGGTCGCGAGGTTGGAGACGCGAATTAGTTGGACCGGGCGCTTGGAGTATCGACTGATAGAACGGTGATCGTAATAGAGTACCTGCCGGCATTTTACGGAGCCGCCAGACCATGAAGTGACGGCGGCAACCGAGATTTGCTCGCGCGAATCGATGATGGCATCAAGCGCCCAGCCCACGGCCTCGTCCGAGCTGCCATGAAATCCCGCCATCCGTCATGACCCCAACAACCTCTCGACCGAGACTGCGGTCGATGACGGGTCGCCAGAGCACGAGGGTGAACTCTTGTGCGTTCTCAATCAGCGCGAAGCGGCCGGAAGCAAGCTGCACCGCCTCACGATAGGTACCGCGGATCGTTTCGCCGGCCGACGCGACGCGGAATGGCAAGCCCTGTGCCGTGGCGATCTCCTGGCCAACGCGCACCAGTTCCCGGCCTTGGAGTGTCGCCAACAAATGCCGCCGATAGAGGAGCCGCCCCTTCCCGTCCCGGCTCGCATCCCCCTGCGTAATGTGATGCTCACGCCGTCGGTCCAAGGCTCTTCCGACCTCCGCGCCGAAGCCCGCTGCGGTAACCGGCGTGCCATCCCTCCCGACGAGTTGCCGGTCCAGCCAGGTGGCGCCGTCGCTGGCGATCTGGGTTTCCAAGTCGAGCGTGGTGAGAACGCGCAGGCTGGTAGCAGGAGTGTGTCCGTCACCGTGCATGGCAGCACGTTGTTCGAACTCCGCTGGAATGCGCCACTGATCTGCGTCAAGTCGGGCGACAATTCCGGCGCGCCGCAAGGCTTCCAGCCGGCGAACATGCGCCTCGACGTAGGCGACCGGATCGACGACCCCTCGATCGGCGCGTGCCGTTGCCAGGTGATCTTTCGGGCGATATAGCCAGTCGTTTTCTTCCGCGATATAGGCGATGTTTCGATCGGCGGCACGTGGTTGCCGATCTGCTTCGCCAATCTGGATGATGGCGCCAAGCGGGGTAGCTTCAATTTTAACCGCTGAGGTTGGAAGCTCGATGTAGTGGGTGCGGCCGTCGATACCGTCGATGATCAGATGAACGCGGTCGCCCAATTCGTCGGCACCAATCCCACGGGCGAGCAGCCGGCCGGTGATCGGAGCAGCCATCGCCTCGTCCTTGCCATGGATCACGATCTGTTCGGAGGCGCGATCAATCTTTTGGCTCGTCATCGCGCGGTGCATAGTTTTGATGATGTCGCCCTGCTCGCCGAGTTGCCGCAGGGTCTGCTCCATGTGAGGGTTTAGCGACCAGCGGCCAGTTTCGGTTTCCTGGGCAACGCCAAGCCGCTGCAGGACTTGCAACCGCGCGATCCGGAGATGCCGGTCAAAGTCTGTATGATTTGCATGTGCGGCGGGTCGCATGTCCACGATACCGTCGGCCGTTTCTTGGGTTTCCCGGAGCAGAGCGCGGTCGATTCTGGTCAGTCTTTCCTGGTCGATTTCGCGCGTGAGTTTCTGCTGCCGCTCGACCGTGGTTTCCGGACCAAGCTCGATAGTGACGAGTTCCGATGCCCGTTCGCGGATGCCATGCGCGAGATAGGCACCAGCAATCACCAGGTTTTCGCCCAAGTCGTCGACGCCGCGGATCACGATATGGGTGTGCGGATGGCCGGTGTTGAAATGATCGACGGCAATCCAATCGAGCTTCGTCCCTAGGTCCCGCTCGACCTGGTGCATGAGGTCGCGCGTGAAAGATTTGGTGTCCGAAAGCTGCAATCCATCCTCGGGCGCTACGATCAGCCGGAACTGGCGCGGGTCGCTCTCTGCCCGATCGAGGAAGGTAGAGCCTTCGGCTCGATCCGCTGTCGCCGAGTAGAGTTGCCCTGGAGCACCATCGCGGGTGACGCCATCGCGCTGGAGATAACGAAGATGGACTGCCGCGGCGCGGCTGCCGGCCCGCATCGGAGTGTAGCGCGCCTTGACCACAACCCTTCGGGCACCGGGCTTGGTGTTCGACCATCCATGGGGTGATGCGGCCCTACCGCGTGCAAAGGTGGCGCCACGACCGCGTTTGGCGGGAAGACTGGCAATATCACGGCTGGCGTTCGGTGAGGGTAGTACAGCTTGTCTGCGGAGTGCCCCTGCACGTGACATTGCGCGTTTGATTTGCGTCGCTGCCAGAGCCGGACGATCGCCAGCGCTGCCCTTGCGTCCGAGCCGGGGCCGAAGAGGCAGGTCGTCTTCATTGTGAGCCATGGCCTGATCATGCTGATGATCCCGAACATCGAGAAGGTGCTTTGATGGCACGGCGGAATCTGAAGCGAAGACACAGATCCAGGCAGGACCGACGTGCCGTCGGCAAACTGTTGGCACGGTGCGTGCTCTCGCTAACCCAATGTGCAGACACGAAAATCGCGGCGATCGGGGCCGTGTGGTGCCACGCACCTTTATCTTGCCCTCCCTGAACTGAGAAATCCTCAATGGCTTTCATGCAAATTCTTCAGGCGCCATACCTCGCCGGATGACGCTATTGCTACATTCCGCCGCGCTTTTACCCGCCCCGACCCGATAGGTTGTTATCCATGGATCGCAGCAATGCCGACGCGTAACGCAAACGCAGATAATGCGCAGTTTTTAAGTTGAGCCGCCGGCAGTCTTGGCGCTGTCATGGGGTCGAACCAGATGACGCTTCCTGATTAATCGGCTGACCTCCAGCCACGAACAGACCATCTTCGGCGCTTGATGCAGGACGCACTTTTTGGCGAAACTCGGTCGCGGCTCGGTAGGTGAACATCGAAACAAGCGCGCGACTTGCGATCATCTGCGGCGTCTCCGTTGTTCGGTTGATCATCGGCACGACTGCCGCGAGATAACGCTGCGTCTGCACGGGTAGTCCGCGACCCGTGAGCAGCGTCTGCTCAAGCCGAGCCGGACCGGCGTTATAGGCCGCCAGAAACCAGGAGGCACCGAACCGATCGAACATCTCGCGCAGATAAGCAGTACCGGCCATGATGTTGTCGCGCGGTGCATACGGATTGGCTCCGAGATTGTAGCGGATACGCAGCTCGGCGTAGATCTGGGGCATAACCTGCATCAGGCCCATCGCACCGGCTGATGATCGGATTGGTCGCCCGTTCATTGTCAAATGACCGTCGCTCTCGACGCGCATCACGGCCTTGATCCAGTGCTCGGGCACACCAAAACGACGTGATGCTGCCGCGATATCGGGTTGCCAAGCGGCAATGCGGGAGATCACATCGGCGTGGGGAATCTTCGCAACGTTCTGGCAAGGCGGTAACCCATGAAGCGGCACGAATAAGGCTGCTTTGGCAGCAAGACCGCACATTGTGGCCAGGGCTACGAGGGCCACGGTTGGCGGCTTCTAGCGATGGACAATGCCCACGACGTAACGATAACAAGAGCGGCCTGCGCGACGCAATGGACCATCACTGCGCGCGCTGCCGGCCCAGTGATCAGCAGAGGCGGCAGTGTGGCCGTGCCGTGGTGGAACAACAGGACGTTCGAGGGAGGATGTTGTCCAGTCATGGCACGTGCGTTCCGGGCGTCCAGAGTGGCGTAACCCGACCGATGACGCTGCTGATCGGCGTCGGCCCGAAATACCGCCCGTCAAGCGAAGTTGGGACGCTGGGGATCAGCACGAAGACAAACCCGGGAGGGAGAGGTCCGCAGCCGCTCCAGGCAACCAGTCGGCGTCCGCGCCCATCGCGTTCAAGCGCATCGGCGACATGGCGGCCCTCAATCCAAACCTGTCCGTGCCGCTCGCAAACCGTTTGTCCAGCGGTGGCAACGATGCGCTTGAGCAGCGGCACGCCAAGCGGCAGATAATCGCGTTTTGCGAACAGATTCGCGCTGCGCCGGTCCGGCCAGAACAGCACGAAATCGCCGACGCGGAGGTGATCCCGGCTCGATTGAGACAGAACAAGCCACAGGCCGATCGGTGTGCTGGCGGTGGAATTCCACACGATCAACGGACGGGCGTGCAGTGCGGATGCCACCATCAAGATCAAGCCGGCGATACCGCCGCCCAATACCCTGCGCATTGGATGATGGAGATGCGTCATGGCGCGTTATCCTCACTGGGTCGCAGCCAGCCGGGAATAACGTGGAGCGAGAGCTCGGCATGGAGACCCACGGATGCCAGCATTAGGCTGGTCAGAAGGTCACACTGCCTCATCGCCATTGCCGCTAGGCGGGTGGTGAGAAGCAAGATCTTCTTCTGCCCAGTGACAACTTGGAAGCTGGCAAGCAGGCGATGCCGTTCCCACAGCCCGCTCCTCAATGCCGCTTGCTTTCGATGCTTTCGGCGGAGCGGTGGCTGGGCTGAACGCGTTGAACAACTCAAGTCGCTTCGGACGATTCGAACGCCGGTTTTTCGCCCTCGGCCGCCTACTATAACAAGGTAAGACTCAGTACTAGATTCAGTAAGAAAGTAGGGGCGGGAAAAAGCCGCGTAATCAACTGAGATAGCTAGATTTTTTCTGCTTGGGTCCGTTTGATAGACCGCGCAAAAGCGGGTAATAGGCCGTGACCCGTCGGGTGATAGGCCGTTACCGTTCACAGGAGGTCCCCCTGATTTGGGGACAAAAAGCCGGGTTATCCCCAGGCACCAGGGCAGCACTGTGGATGGGCACGGCATATCGACCGATCCGCACCCCCTCCTTGCCGCGGTGCCACACAGGTTCGAGCCGATACGTCAGCAGCCGCCCGGAGCGCGCCAATCTGCGAAGGGCCGCGACGAAGTCGCAGTGCCGTGCGGCGCTCCCGGATCGGGCGTATAACAGGTCGAATGAAACCACCCAGCCTGTGGATTGTTGAGCCGCGTGCTTGCGCGCGAGCAGCCAGAGCCATCGCTGGATGCCTCCGCTCAAACCGAAATAATCCGGATCGATGGAGAGCACCCGGCGCTGCCGCACCGCCATGAGCAACCAGTCCGGCAGGGTTAGCAGGATGCCTGCCGGCGTCATTTCGGAGGCTTCGATCCAGCGGAACCGGATCGGCGCAATATCGGTGGTGCCGAGTGTGGTCTCCGCCACGGTGCCTGTCAGACGGCCGATGGCGGCAGTGAGCCTGACATACTGGCTGCGCCCGGTACCACGCCTTAGGAAGCCCAGAATGCGGCTTGCTGGGGCAATCAGCCGGCGGGAGATGGTTAGCCGCTCATCCTGCGCCTGAACAAGCTGTCCGATGGCCCAGATCAGGATGTCGGCATCCCAGATCGTCGCAATGGCGGTGGCACCTGCCACTGGTGTTAGCGGCGGTGAGAATCCGCTGATAAATGGCGGCGGCGACTTTTTCGGAGGGGTTTTGCGGTTTCATCGTCGCCCTTCTGCGTTGATAGTGCCGT
>NZ_NCJX01000138.1:0-5288 GCF_002282635.1 Acidiphilium sp. 34-64-41
ATCGAAGCCCAACTCGCCGCCATCAAGCGCAAACCACGTCTCGTGCAATCATTCTTCAAAGCACCAAATGTCGCCTATATTACCGACTGCTGAGTAATTTGCAGCACCGTGACGTGACGATTGCCCAGGACGAAAGCAACAAGCCTGAAATTCTGGAGATCGAGGTTCGCGGCAAGCGCGGGGTGGGACATTGTAAGAGTATGCCGGGTGCTGTGCGCGTCTATCAGCGGCTACTCGCCCGCGCGAAGCCGGCGCATGGCGAGTCTCGGCGTGAGCGGCAGTTACGGCGAAAGGCCGGTGGTATGGCACCGATGTTGCCGGAGCTGGAATATCCGCAGCCAACGGACCGGGTGTTCCCGGGCAATCACATCAAGCTGTTTAATAATTTGCTTGAGCGGGCAGGGCTGAAAATTGATCGCGATGGCAAAGCCAGGACTGCCTATAGTTTGCGTCATACCTATATCTGCATGCGTCTTATGGAAGGTGCGGACATCTATCAGGTGGCGAAAAATTGCCGCACCTCGGTCGAGATGATCGAGAAGCACTATGCCGTCCACCTCAAGAACACGCTCGATGCCGCAGCCATTAACGTGGTGCGCAAGAAGGCTGCAAATAGGAAGCCGAAAACCGCGGGCACGGTAAAGCATGAGCGTGAAACGAGTTCAAGCAGAACTGCAACATTGAGCGAGGACGCCGATTAAACGTAAAATGGTTGTGGTGAAGCACTGCGCCCAACGCCGCTAAGCTGAAGCCTGCCGCAGGGCCGGCCAAAAAGCGATCCGCTTGGCGGATCGCCCAAAAGCGCACCCCTTGCGGGTGCGCAACCAGGGGCTTGGCCCCGCTAAATCATATTCATCCTTTAATTCAGCGATCGCGCGGCCCGCTCATAGCGCCGTCCGATGACCAACTCCTCTCGATTGAGCTCAGGCGCGATTTTGGAGGTGGTGAAGATGATCTGATGTGAGGTCATCGATGCCTGCGACAACGCAACCAAGAGCCGCTGGAAGTTCCACGACCGCTCCTCGACCATGCCCTTGTCCTCAATATTGTCAAATAGCATCCAGCGCGGCAGGTTGAAGCGCGTGTCGATCAGAGACGCGCTCAGCATTCCGGCCGCGAAGCTGTTCTTGAGGATAACCATGCCACTCGCGCTGCCCGCCCGATTTTTCTCGCCGTTGATAGCAACCCAATCGCCGGAGAATTCGAAGGAGACGTTTGCTACGTCACCAAAGTCGCTATGCTCCTGGAGGTCTTGGTCAAGAAGCTTTTTGGTCTGGTTCGAGATGAGCGTATAGGCCTCGTGTTTGCGTTTGCCCTGAGCGCGTTGGATTGCCTCGATTTCGGCCTTGAGTCGCGTAACGCGCGTATTTAGATCCTCCTTGGCTTCCGACGCCGCTCGAATTTGCTTTGCGAGTTCGAGGCGCTTCTGGAAGCCCTCCAGCTCACTGTCGATGAAGCCGACCTTGCGGCTCAGTTCCGCAATTGCGCTTTCTCGACCGGTCACCGTCCCCGACTGAGCAAGCTCGATCGTCGATGACGCGCGCCGCAGCGCTTGGCGCGCGATGCGGAGCGCACTGTTCTTCTGAGTCAATTCAGCATTGCGCTCGGCTTGAAGCGATTCCGATTCTTTCAGTTGCATCTGCAGGTCGAGGCGGACCGCAAGTGTGCGGCTATCATCACCGCCGTCGACACGCTTGGTGTCGCAGAGCTGGCAATGGCCCGCATCCTTGGGCGGCACCGGTGCAAAGCAGGATGGGCAATATTCGAACGCAAGATGACCGAGGGCAAAGAAGGTGATCGAGGCGTCTTCGAAGTCGGCGAGTGATCTGGCGAGATGCTTGATGAAATCCTCGGCATCCGAGATTTCATATTCGAGGACTTCGATTTCTTCCTTGATTTTTATGACGGCTCGGCGGGCACTGTTGTAGTCCTTGATAGCTTCGGAGCGCATTTTCTTGAGATCTTCGCGCTCCAACTGCGGCTCGGGTGTCCCCACCAGCTCGTCGATCGATCCAAGGAGACGCCCGCGCTCTTCGGTCATCTTGGCAATCGCCGCCTCGATGTGCTCGGAGAGGATATTCTCGCCATAGCCGGTCGCAACCGTAACGAGGCTGCGATAGGCAGTTGCGGCGGCATCATAGAGTTTTTCGGTTTCCCTGAGTGCGATCTGCTTGTCGAACAGATCGTAGCCACCGACCCCCGAGAGTAGATCGCCGACTGCTTGGCGCGTCTGCCAGGTGTCGAAATTCTCCACACGGAAAATTCGCTGCACTGGCGTCAACTGATCGACATATAGCAATCGAAGAAGCTGGTGCATCGTGATGTTGCTGGCGCCATCGCTGATTGATTCTGGCAGACCGATTGCTTTGAACAACACCTGGTTGAAGCTGTAGCCGCGATCTGGGCGTCGATAGGGCAGTGTCTGCCATGCCTCCCCAGGCGATGAGAGTGCATCATCCAGCGTTCCGAAAAAGATCGACATCGGCCGGCCGCCATCGGTCGAGATATCTCGCCGTAATGTCAGCAAGCCCGCGGGCGTGATGATCTGCGAATAGACCTGCTCCGCGCGTGAGGCCGACTCCTTCCATTCCCGCAAATCACCGCCGAGGCCGAAGAAAATGAAATCGGCGAGCGTCGACTTGCCCGACCCATTCGAGCCGTGAATGATATTCACGCCGGAATGGAGTGCCTCGTCATAGAGAATATGGCTACCGCGCGTGACGAGCATTCTTTCGATGCGGAAGAAAGCGCTCATACGACGGGCCCCCGGGACGGTAGGCCGGCGCGCTTGACCAAGCCGTTCCTGCCCAACATGGGCAGCGACCCGACATCGTCAACTAGGAAGCGCGTCAGCGCCTCCCCGACTTCGTTCTGGGCGATCGCCTTGTTCATGATCTCATCGGGCACCAACTCGATTTCGAGGCTTGCATATCGGTCACGAAGCGCATCACGCTTCAAAAGTCCCAGACCGGTTAGGCGCTTCAGCGCCGTCGACTGATAGATTTGCAAGTCTTGCCAGACCGACGCGGTGCCCGGCAGCTTGACGAAGAAATTAGCAGGCGTCGGCACAGCCAACTGCCGGAAGCGCTCCTTGATGTCGGCCGGCAACGACAACCGATGGAGCAGCACTGGGAACATAAGGAACATGTCGAGGATGCGCAGCTGCTCCAACAGAATCGGCTCGCTCTTTGCGGTCATCAGCCGAATCATCCGAAAGATGCAATGATAAGGGTCGCGCGATGCGTACCAGACGCGGAAATCACCCATTGTCCCACGCCAGGTGGCAATTGCCCGCGAGATAATAAAGTGCTCCGTCGACAAGCCCGGCCGTGATCTCATTCCCGCTGGTCGAATGGGTCGCCGTGCACGGGTCGATCACCTGGTCTTGCACAACCTTATCGATTGCGGCGGTGTCGGCCTGATCCGCGACGACGCGTGCGACATGGCGATTGAAGCGGCTTTCGACGTCCGCCATCAGCTGCGTGTAACGGTTCACCGCGGATGGTTGGGCGATATGACGCTGCAGCGCCATGTTGAACCGCTCCTTCTTCCTCTTCGCGTCGGCGATCGCGTAGCTTCGTCCGGCGTCGGCCAGTTTCTGCGCCAGATCGCGCCGGTCATGGTCGGCCATCGTCGTATAATATTCGAAATCCGCCAACACCTCGGGGGCAACGCCCGTCTCGGCCATGGCAGAGGTATCACTGCCATGCGTGACGCAAGCGCTTTCCCCGCCGCCGTTCTTGATCGAACCGTCGGGCCCGGACGCCGGGGCAATATTCTTGAGCAGCTGACGGATCATCGCGCAGACCGACGCATAGACGGGCGCCGTCTTACTCGCGGGCTTGCAGATATCAATATGGTTGGCTTGGACCGCGATCGGGTCGCTTCCCACGATCCCAGGATTGGCGGTGACCTTGTCGACGATGTGTACGCCGCCGGTCTTCTCAGTCTCGTAAAAGGAGCGGACGGCGGCGCCCTGGCGTGACACCCAAGAGCGGAAAAATTCGTTGAGTTCGATTAGTGTGTCGTCGCTATAGGCGAGCTGCTTGACCTGCTTGCTCTTGAAGCTGCGCAACAAGAAATCGAGCGCGGTCGCCGCTTGCGCGCCTTGGTGGGGGGGCCCCAAGAACACTACGCCCGCCACCGAGCGGCCGATGCTGTTAAAATCAGGATTCAACGAATCCATGCACCGCCGCAGCATCTGCTTGACGACGAGTCCGCCCAGGCTGTGGGCGACGAGCACGGCATGCGGCGCGCCTTCTTCGCGGCTCGCGATTTGGTCCGCTATGGCCAACGCGAGGTCTTGGATCGAAGCGCCTTCGCCCGCGAGGATGCCAGCGAACTTATCCGAGTCATAGCCAATCATGTAGACCCGGCAATTCGGGAACTGCTCGGCCAGCCAGCGCGGCCAGAACGTATCTTTGGTCTTCTGCCAGGTCTCGAGCCGATCTCCGCCCAGCCCATGGACATAGATAATGTCAAGGGCCGCGGCCGGAGGTGACGCGGGCTTCGGCTCCGGAAAGATCTGAGTTGGCCCGTCGCTCGACATCCCTGCCCCTTTTGTCGTTGTCATCGACCTCTGCAACTCAGATCGTATCCTATATGAATCTATAGGTCACAAGGCGAGTCCGTCAAAGCTTGGCTGCGTTGGCCTGCTCCTTGAGGCCCGTCTGAGGCAAGGGGCTGGTTTACCCTGCGGTGCGGATACGCCCTCCCGAACGAATGGGGGGGGCAGGACAGGGCCCCTGAGACGGGAAAGGCTTACTTGGGCGCCATGCTGCGGATAACCGTGGTGGTGTTGACCCCGGTACCGGGCCTGAGAGTCAGAGTTGAGCCGTAAGCTTCATGACAGGTTTTAGTCCGGAGGAGAGGCTTCCGGGGCCTGTCGTGGAGAAGTGCCATGAATATCAATGCATCTGCCGCGGTGGCGGTTGTGGGGGCGAGCGCGGGCCTGGCTGGGTCGGCGGGTTTTAAGGTCGATGTCAGCCGGGGGGAGCGGCTGGGGCGGGTGTCGTCGGAATGGTTTTCGCGGCCTGATGATGAGCGATTTCTGTCTCTGCCGGAGTTGTATGCGGCGGTGCGCGCCCGGGCTGACCGGGCTGAGGCGCGAACCGTGGAGAGCCGGGCGATCCGAGTTGAAGCCCGGCGCGACGATGGCGAGCGGTTGGCGCTCATCGTGCCGGGACAGGCTGCGTATTCCGTTGATCGCGATCATCCATTCCGGTCGATCGCGATCACTGATTCCGGTGATCGCGATCATGATGTTCACCATGCCTGAGGCTGGCGTG
>NZ_NCJX01000177.1:0-1106 GCF_002282635.1 Acidiphilium sp. 34-64-41
GATCCGATCCGGCGTTGAGCCAGCGACAGCGACCGGTCCTGACGGGGCGATGCCGGCGATCGCGCGGAGCGTCTGGCGGACATGGCCGAAGTTGCGATCGGGGTGGAGGAACTGGATCAGGCTGAAGCAATCGCCTTTCTCGTCGCCGAGCGGGTTCCACCAGCCTTTGTCGTCATGGTTGACGATCAGGATTTCGCCGGAGCCGCGGCGGTATTTCACCGCGCGCCGGGAACTTTCAGCGGGATCGACGTGCCATCCTTCGCCCTCGAGGATGAGGGCGCAGGAGACTGTGCGCCGCAGCAGATCGATCTCGCCGGCGTCGTTGTTACGGGTGCCCCGCCGGGTGATGGATCGCCGGCCGGGCAGGGGTGGGTATCCGGTGGTGTCGGTGGATGAGATCATGGCGAAGCTCCTGGTCTGGGTTCATCGTCGGAAGGCGGTCTCGCCTTTCGACGGACGCCACGCGGCGAGATGCGGGAGGGGTGGGTGAAGTGCAGGCGGGCGGGGCCGGGTTGCGAGCGTGCGGGGCTTTGCCCCTGCGCGGAGAGCGACGCTGCCCTGCTGTAGGCTGCGCTTCAGGGTGGGGAGGGCGGCGTCCTCCCCACCCTGAAGCGCGTCAGCGCGGTCAGGGAGATCGGGTCATCGGAGATTGGTGGTTGTCGAAATCGTTGGGCGTTGTGGGGGTGATCGCCCGAAGACGGGTCAGGTCGGCCAGGTCTGTGATCGGCCCGCTCTTGCGGCTGATCGTATGGTGTGCAGAAATCGGGAGATTGCAGGTTCCGACGCGTAGGACCGGACCCGTTTGATGAGGTGAGGTGACGATGGCGTGGCAGTGGCGGACGCTCGATCGGGATAAATGGAATGAGGCGAGCGAGTTGCTCGAGATCGTTGCGGCCCGGTATCCCGTGCTCGTCGCGCGTCCAGCCAAGCCGCTGGCGATCGGGACGGGCGATCGGCTCAAGACAATGCGAGCCGAGGTCGGGCTGACCGAAGAGCAGGCCGATCTCGTGCTGGTGCGGGTCACGAGGACATCGAGCTATCTTGCCGCACTGGCGCGGGGTGGTCCGCGCTATGACCTCGAGGGTGAGATTGCCGGTGAGGTCAGT